>CALKXC010000449.1 GCA_938004025.1 uncultured Leucothrix sp.
CGTGGTAAGGAACGATCTAAAATGGTGACTTCTGCACCTAAACCGACTGCCATTTCTGCGGCGTGTGTGCCCACTACGCCACCACCAATGATGGTGACTTTGCCTGGTGCTACGCCAGGTACGCCACCCAACAAAATACCCGAGCCGCCTTGCGCTTTTTCTAAGTGGTGGGCGCCTGCCTGAATCGACATACGACCGGCGACTTCACTCATTGGGGCTAGTAATGGCAAGGCACCATTTCTGTCGGTTACCGTTTCATAAGCAACACAGCTTGCACCTGAGTTTATTAATAGTTGGGTTTGATCAGGGTCGGGAGCGAGGTGTAGATAAGTGTAAAGCAGTTGATCGGGCTTTAGCATGGCGCATTCATTAGGCTGAGGCTCTTTAACTTTAATAATCATCTCAGCGCGATCAAATATTTCTTCAGGCGTTTGAACAATCTCAGCACCCGCAGCTTCGTATTGTGAGTTATCAAAACCGATTGCAGCGCCGCCGTTATTTTCAACCATCAACTGATGGCCGTTATTAACCAACTCGCGAACAGAAGCGGGAGTTAGACCAATGCGGTACTCGTGGTTTTTTATCTCTTTTGGAACACCAATTAGCATTTCACTACCTCAAATTATTAGATTATTCGAAAAATATTTAAGCCTAATTGTAAGGATAAGTGAGTAGTTTATTTTCTGTTTATTTTCTGTATATTTATGCTCAATCAGTCGATTGTTCTGTATATAATGATTTAACAAGATAAAGAACTGGATGTGGCATGAAAGGTAGTAATGATCAACTAAGTCGGATTGATAAGAATATATTGAGCATCATGCAAGAAGATGGGCGAATCACCTATGCTGAACTTGCGCGACGAGTAGGGCTAACCACAACGCCGTGTATTGAGCGAGTTAGGCGTTTGGAACGTGATGGCTACATAAAGAACTACAGCACGGTATTAAACCCTGAAAAGCTGGAGGCTGGGTTGATTGTGTTTGTGCAGATACGTTTGGATCGAACTTCAAAAGATACCTTTGCGCAGTTCAAATCAGCAGTGCTTGAGTTACCCGAAGTTCAAGAATGTTATTTAGTTTCGGGTAACTTTGATTATCTTATTAAGGCGCGTTTGCCCGATATGTCAGCCTATCGGGTGTTTCTTGAAGAGTCGTTGTTATCGGTGCCGGCCGTTCAAGAGTCAACTAGCGTTATGGTGATGGAGGCGGTAAAAGAAACGCTAACTATCCCCATCCGGTAAACCACCGAGGGCATTAACTACTAACTCTTGGAAATGGTGCACCGCATGTTCTGATAGCTCAGTACGCTCAGCATCTACCATAAAGCGTCCTTGATTATAGCCTTTTGATTTTAAGCCGTGCTGCACACTCACGCACAGGCTTACATCTTCCGGCTGCAAAACATCTTTCTGATAATCCATGGCTTCTTTAAGCTGTGGGCTGGGTATTTCAGTTGGTAAAAACCAGTCCTGATATTCAATAGTGTTCCCAGTGCCATCTGGAATCATTTGTAGAATTGATAGATTAGGCTCACCTGGATAAGCCCAGATAGTCAGGTTCGGCCACAAAAACCAAGCGGCATAGCCAAACTCAAGGTCGCTGGTATCTTCAAGCTTAAATGCTTTATTGTCGCTGTCTGGAATACCCATTGATACATGACTGGAGTAAATTTTCCCAGTTTTAGAGCGATAGCTTGGCATATCGACCAAGTCGACAAAGTCTTTATGCGCGGGCTGGCAGTGATAGCATTCTAGGAAGTTATCAACCATGACCTTCCAATTGCAAGGCACATAATAAGGGTCGCGTTGGGCAAATACTAAATCATCAACGCTTGGGCAAATATCACGAATTTCTTTTTCTAAATCGGCAGCTTGTTCTTTTAGAGGCACAGCGTCAGGGTCCAAATTAATAAACACCATGCCGCAAAACACTTCGACTCTAACGCTTTTTAAGGCGAAGTCGCACTTTTTAAACCCACCAACGTTTTGCGAGTTTCGCGCTGCTTTTAAGCTACCATCCGCATTGTATGACCAAGCGTGATACGGGCAAACGATAAGGTTAGTGCGTCCTTGGCCACTAAGTAATTCATGTCCGCGGTGTTGGCACACGTTATAGTGCGCATGTAATTCATTATCTTTGTCACGAATAACAAACACATTTTGCTCATGAATCTGTGCTGTCAGGTACTGACCCGCTTCGGCTACCTGACTTATATGTCCTGCATACCACCAGCTATTATAGAAGATGGCTTCTTTCTCAGCCTCATAAATAGAATCGTCAGTATAGTATCTTGCAGGCATCGTAAAGGATTCTGCAGGGTCTGAAGTGAATGGTTCGTCGCCGATTTGCTTATGGAGCACTGAAGTATTCATGGAAAGCCCTGTACCAAGTTTGAAGGTATGGATAATATATTCTAATGCGAATACCTCCTCAAATGATCATTCCAAGGTCAAATCAATAAGGTAGAGTTATGCAAACGCTTAAACAACAGCTCCCACC
>CALKXC010000450.1 GCA_938004025.1 uncultured Leucothrix sp.
CTACCACATTTTGTTGGTGCCGCTAATGAGGAAAAAGAAGTTCCAACGAGGGTAACAGGATGAAATTGAACTCATTTAAATTACTACTTGCTGCTGCTTTTTTAAGTTTAGCAGTAGCCCCAGCTGCATACAGTGCTGCTGAGAAAGAGCCGAATTTGGATGCTAACGTCGATGTTAGTGACAAGGTAAGTTTGGCTAGGGGCGCTAAGTACTATGCGAACTTCTGCATGGGTTGTCACTCTCTAGAGTTTAGCCGTTACAATCGTGTAGCGACTGACCTCGGTTTGACTGAAGCGGATATTAAGCCTTTAATCTTTACTCGTGATGATGATGACAACATTCATAAGCCTGGTGCTTTGATGGTCAACGCATTGCGCACTAAAGATGCGATTCGCTGGTTTGGTATCGCTCCGCCAGATTTGACCGTCATTGCCCGTTCAAGAGGTGGTGGTGATTGGCTATATAGTTACTTCAAAGGTTTCTATAAAGACGATAGCCGTCCTTTCGGTGTAAATAATCTGTATTTCCCTAACGTTGGTATGCCGCATGTTCTTCAAGAACTTCAAGGCTTGCAGCAGCGCGAGGTGGATGCAGAGGGTAACCCTACAAGCACTTTGACTATTTTAGAGCCAGGTAAGTTGAGTGTTGGAGAGTATGATCAAGTTGCAAAAGACTTAACAAACTTCCTAGTATATGTGGGTGAGCCAGCTCAGTTACACCGTACATTTTATGGAATCTTGACGCTTTTATTCCTTTTAGTTCTCTTAGTATTATCTTATTTACTTAAGAAAGAGTTCTGGAAAGATATTCATTAATCGCGTTTTGCTGTAGTATCGCGAGGCTGCCCAATCCTAGGGCAGCCTTTTGCATTTGGATTTGGGAGAATTGAATGAGTTCAGTTTCTAACCGCCGTTCTGTTATGACGCTATTTACCTTACCTGATTGTGCTGATTGTCACAGGGTAAGAATCGTTTTAGCTGAGAAAGACATTACCGTTGATATCATCGAAATTGATCCGGACAATAAACCGGAGGACCTTGCAGAACTGAATCCATACAACACTGCGCCGACCTTAATTGATCGTGACTTAGTCTTGTATGATGCTAGAGTAATTATGGAGTACCTAGACGAGCGTTTCCCGCACCCGCCTTTGATGCCCGTTGATCCGGTTACTCGCGCTCATTCAAGATTGGCTTTGTACCGAATTGAAAAAGATTGGTACAGCTTGCTTAGAGATATGGATGGTGGCGTTCCTGAAAAGGCCGATCGTGCACGCAATATTCTTCGTTCTGGTGTGTTGTCAGCCGTTGATGTATTTGCGATCAAACCTTATTTCTTAAGTACTGAATTTTCACTCGTTGATTGTACGATTGCACCGGTGCTTTGGAGACTTCCTAAGTATGGGATTGATATGCCGGCGACTGACGTAAAACCTCTTATGCGCTATATGGACCGTGTATTTTCACGGGAGATGTTCCAAGAGTCATTAACTGAAACGGAAAAATCTATTCGTCCATGATGACCTCAAATAGACCTTATTTGATGAGAGCCATGTACGATTGGATTCTCGATAATGAGTTAACACCTCATGTAATGATTGATGCAGAAATGCCGAACGTTGAGATTCCTCGTCAATACGTTGAGGATGGTAAAATAATATTAAATGTTGCGCCACGCGCTGTTCAAGGTTTTCTTATAGATAATGATTGCCTTGCTTTTAATGCGCGCTTTGGTGGTAGGCCTTACGACATCTATGCGCCAATCAATGCTATTCGTGCGGTTTATGCCGCTGAAAATAACGAAGGCATGATGTTTGATAAATTGCCTGAAACAGACCCTGAACCACCAAAAGATACTAATGATTCTGTCGAAGATTCGCCTGCGCCCGATAAAAGTAAGAGGCCAACACTTCGTGTTGTAAAATGATGGTTTCAATGATCGCAGCCATGTCAAAAGGTCGGGTGATTGGTCTCAACGGATCAATGCCGTGGCATCTACCTGCTGACCTAGCACACTTTAAGCGATCAACAATGGGTCGCCCTGTCATCATGGGTCGAAAGACTTACGATTCCATTGGGAAACCATTGCCTGGTAGAAAAAATATCGTGCTTTCAAGATCCTGTAGCTTACAGTTAGCGGGATGTACTGTCGTATGTACCTTAGATAGCGCACTATCTAAGCTTGGTGATTTTTCGGAAGTATTCATTATTGGCGGGCAGCAGTTATATCAGCAAGCTCTTCCTCTTGCCGATCGTTTATATTTGACGCATATTGATGCCGAGTTTGAAGGTGATACTTTTTTTCCTGATTATTTAGGGTTCCAATGGGAGCAGCTGAGTATCGATTCGCATTCAAGTGATGCAAAAAATCCATGGCCATATCGATTCGAAGTTCTAGAAAGAGTACGAATACCTAGCGAATAGGGTGACTACCAATGAGTACACTATTGATCTGTAATGTTCAGATTGTCAATGAAGGTCTGATACAAGAAGCAGATGTATTCATCAAAGATAGTCGTATTGATAGAATTGGAACGGATCTAAGTCACTTAGCTTCAGATCATTACATAGACGGTTTAGGTAATTATTTGTTACCAGGCATAATTGACACTCAATCTCGATTATCATCTTCTACCGATTCCCTGAAAAGTATTAAAGTCGAATCTAAGGCAGCTGTTGCTGGTGGGATAACGAGTAGTATGCTGTTGCCTAGTCACGGTGAGCATTTGCAGCAACCTTTTGTTGACCTAATCACTCAACAACGGAAAATCTCTTCATTCAATAATTTTTCACTGTACTTTTTAGGTACACATAACAATCTTGAGGAAGTTCCATTATTAGATTCCGCTAGCTTTTGCGGTGTTTATGTTGATATGGCCAGCAGCAATGATTCCATAAGAGTTGATGATCACTCATCGTTGGAACGCATCTTTAAAGAATCCCCATCACTCGTTGCCTTTCATGCAGAAGACGCTCCATCAATTTTTGAAAGCGAAGAGAGCTACAGGCAAATTTATGGTGATTCTGTGCCATTTCAACTTCACGGATCCATTCGTAGTGCAGAGGCCTGCTATGTAGCCGCTTCGGAAGCTTTTGATATTGCATTAAGTACCCAATCAAGAGCGCATATGCTCAATGTTTCCTCCTTAAAAGAAGTCGAGTTGTTATCCAGTGTTCGACAACAGACATCGCTAATTTCTGCTGATGTGTGTAGTCACTATTTAACCTTTTCTGATGTGGATTATGCGGACAGAGGGTCATTACTTAAATGTAGGCCGTCTATAAAAAGCGATATCGATCGGGCAGCGTTAATGCAGGGTTTGTTGGATAATGATGTCGATAGTATTAGCAGCGGCCATACTCCCATTTTTTTAGAAGACAAGCAGGGTCAGTATTTTGATGTTCCTTCGGGTCTGCCCCTAGCTCAGTATGCTTTCCCATCTATTCTTGAGCATTATCAAGACCAAATACTTAGCTTAGAGCAAATTGTTCAGAAGACTAGTCATTCTGTTGCAGATTGCTATGGCGTGGTGGATCGAGGCTATATACGTGAAGGCTATTGGGCTGATTTGGTATTAGTCGATCTAGAGGGAAGCTTTATCGCCAGAGACGAAGATGTTTTTTCTGAGGCTGGCTGGACCATCTTCAATGGTAATGAGTTTAGAACATCAGTGACAACAACGATTGTCAACGGCTGCGTGGTATTTAAAGATGGTTCAATCGTGAGTGATGAACGGCCTGGGGCATCGCTAACATTTGATCAAAGAGCTCCTTGAGTATCTCTTAAAGCTCATTGGTAGATGTGTAAATTCACATCAAAGAGTTGCTAAAAGTGCACTCTGATAAGAGGTACTTCCTTTTAATTGCTCATATTAGTTACAATTGACCCAAATAAAAATAAGTATTGAGTGAGAAATTCGCTTTTTATATTCGAATATAGTTCTAAATAATAACGAGGCTGAGTTCGATCATGCCCATAAAAAAATCTCAGTGTGGCTTTAGTTTAATAGAAGTTTTGGTAGCAGTACTTGTTGTTTCAATCGGTTTGGTTGGGTTAGCAGGTATGCAGCTTGTTGGCTTGAAAGGCAATCAGCAATCCTTCTCAAAAAACCAAGCGGCACATCATACACAATCACTTCTTGAGCGAATGAGAGGTAATTCAGAGGCCGTTATTAACGGTGATTACACGGTTGATACCGCTGTCACGGCTTTAAATTGTTCTGCCGGACAACCAATTAACTGTACCGATGCAGCATCTAACTGCAGTGCGGCACAAATTGCTGATTATGATATTTATCAGGCATTCTGTGGAAGCCAAAATGCTAGCTCGGGAGGAATTCGCGGCGACTTAAGCAGTTCTCAGTTGAAAATTTCTTGCAATGGAGGTTGTGCAACGGGTGACGTTTCCATTGATATTTCATGGAAAGAGCAAGCATTAGGTAAGGAGTCCACAGACAGCGGCACAGTTTCTCGGGCACTCAAAATCAATACGAGGATCAGTCCATGAATAACGCTTCATTAAAAAAAGCGCAGCTTGGTCTTTCTCTTGTTGAGCTGCTGGTGGTAATGATTATAGGTTTGTTCATCACTATCGGTATTTCTTCGGTATACGTGGGAAACAAGAGAAGCAGTATGACTACGAATGAACTGTCTTTGTTGCAGGCAAATGGCAGAGATGTTTTGCAGCAACTAACGCAAGTCATCCAGCATACCGGTTATAAATCAACTCGAAGCCCACTCGATCAAGATATGTTCATCCTTGGGCCTGTCACAAACTCTATGTGTGCTGATGGAAGTGACAGCGTCGCAAATACAGGTCTGTTTGATGTGACCCAGAATGACACCGGCAATGGCGATACCATCGGCGTTGTGTATTTGGGTGATAATTTACTAACGACTGATTGTACAGGAACGCAGATTCGTACCGATTGTGCGCTTTCCTTAACCAATTCGGCTCCTGTAGCGGCTGCTAGAATTTATAACTATTTTAGTGCAAATACTAATGCACAAGGCGTACCAGTACTCACGTGTAGCGGCTCATTGAGCGCAGCTGCAGTTGAAGTTGCTGAGGGTGTTGAAAATCTTCAGTTTAGTTACGGTGAGGATGCCGATGGTAATGGTGTGCCAGACCGTTTCGTAAGCTCGGATGAAGTTTCAAATTGGGGAAGCATTGTTAGCATTAATGTTGCTGTTTTGGTTCGCTCTTTGCGACCTGTCGCACCCATTGCTTCTCAACGAGATTATCAACTGCTCGATGATGTAGTCATCACCACCAATGATAAGTTTCTACGCGCAGTTTTTACAACAACCATACGTTTACGTAATGCGACTTCATAGGAGTCACCAGTGAGACATTCATCAATAAAAAAACAACAAGGTGTCGTGTTAATGTGGGCACTAGCGATTTTATTAGTGCTAACTATTCTTGGCGTTAGCTCGGTACAAAAAGCGAATATGGGTACTAAGATTGCCGGAAACAGCATGGCTTCAATGATGGTATTTCAAGGCGCAGAGTCTGCCTTAGGTAAGATTAGCAATAATAATTACATTAATGAAGCTTCCCAGCTCGCAGCTGGGGTTAAATATGTTGTGCCTGAGGCGGCATTGCCAAACGAAGCTGTTAGTGGCGGGAACATAAAATCTGTTGGGTCAGTAATGTTTATGAACCCTGGCCCTTGCCCAGTGACAAGTAGCGCTAATTCTACTTCAGCAAGTTGTCTCATTTATCAACTTGAGGTTGAGTCACGTTTAAGTGGAACTGGGGCAAGAACAGAGCATGTTCAAGGAGTTGCTATTACGGCAGCGCCAGCGAATGCTTATAGTAATTAAATTATACAATCGATAAATTATTACTCGGCAAGTACAGAAAAAATAAAAATAATAGGATGTTGATATGTGCAATTTAAGCTTTTCAAAAAAGTGGGTGAACTCATTACTAATATCATTATTGGTAACGATTTCAAGCTCTGCTGCTGCTGAAGATATAGAGATTTTTGCAGGTGAGCTACCTCCATCAAAACCTAATATTATGTTCCTTCTAGATCAGTCTGGCAGTATGAATACAGCAATGGGTACTAGCGGTGATACGCGCTTAACCGCACTGCAAGGGGCGTTTAACGCGGTGGTTAGTGATCCTGAAGTTGCTGGACTCAATGTTGGTTTAATGAGCTTTAGTAATAACGGCACGTCACCGTTTCCTCACGGTGTTTCATTTCCTGCTTCGTATATCGATGATGAAGCTTTACCGATAATGGCATCTAATTACTTACCGGCTGGGATGAATTCACCGGCTGTAAGAGGCTATTTTGATCTTTCAGGTGATACTTTGCCTGATCCGACCGCAGGTCAAACGGTGAGGGAATACTTGCCTACAATTTTGCAGGGTTGGACGGCTTTTGGTGCAACGCCTATTGTGGATGCTTATTATGAAGCCGCACTTTATTTTCGTGGCGAAGCGCCATTATGGGGATCTGCCAGTCCAGACTACAATCATGCGGCACATCCATCATCTTATAATGGGACGATTTTTTCACAAATAGCAACGACTCCAACAGGAAATACTCGAACTTGCAGTACACCTGATTGTGGTATTAATTGTGCGTTGACAACGCCTTCGGCTGCGTATTGCGCCACAGGAGAAACAAGCTGCTATCTCGGAACGAATTGCCAAACTGTTTCAAGCCCAACAAGCTATGGTTGTGGTTTAAGCACTGAAGCAGAATGCCTAGCGTCTAATCCAACTTACACCAGTTGTTCAACGAACACGTATGAAAGCTGTACAGAAACCTGTAACGGCGAAAAACATCCAGAAAGCGGTGCCTGCCTTGGAACGGTGACGCGCAACTGTACTCCAGGTACTAATATCTCTTGTGCAGGCCCAGAGGTTACAAATACCTATTGTGATCAGGAAAGATATCAATGTGATGAGGTGAGTGAAACGGCCACCACCGTTGCTAATGCAACTTACAAATCACCTATCATTAATGAATGTCAAAATAACGCCATTATTATATTAAGCGATGGCCAGCCTTTTGTTGATAATGAAACAGAAACAGACAATACACGTGCGCTTGTTAAAACAATGACAGGTTCAACAAGTAATTGTGCGGATGTTCTTGGGCAGGTATTACCTGTTACCGATTTCAACTCCTTAGCCGATGGACGTTGTGGCACAGAGCTTGCATATTACTTAAATACTCAAGATCAAAGTGCAAGCGTGGACGGGGAAAATACTGTTCAAACCTATACAGTTGGTTTTGGTGTTGACGATGCCTCTGATGCAGAGGTATTTTTGAAAGCTCTTGCTGATAGTGGTGGAGGAAAATATTTTCCCGCTAAGGACAAGGCAGCACTAGTTTCAGCGTTTAAGTCAATTATTGATGACATTGATGTGTCAGCTCGAAGCTTTGCAGCGCCTGTATACACCGTTGACCCTAGTTCTATGCTAGCTCATAGTGATGATATTTATTTACCCCTGTTTCAAAACAGTGCCTCACCCGCATGGGCTGGAAACATTAAAAAGTTTAAGCTCAATGCCGCTGGTAAAATAGTGGACGCCAACGGAGCTGAAGCCATTGATGGTATGGGTGTTTTGAAGCCGGATGCGGTTGACTTTTGGGCTAATAATTCTGCTTCTAGGGTGCCGGCAACAAACCCTGTCACAGGCGGAGGCCTTGCCAATAATCTAAATTTAACCACTAGAAATTTACTCACAGACAATGGCTCGAGCTTAGTTGCTTTAAATACCGCTAATATCAGCAAAGCAGACCTCGGTGATCCTGCCATGATCGATGCTGATAAAGCTAAACTTATAAACTATATTCAAGGAGTTGACACGGACGGTACAACGCCCCGCCTTGGGATCGGAGATATCTTGCATAGTAAGCCAACAGTCATTTCGTATACCGGTAAGCAAGTGCTTTATTTCGGTACAAACGAAGGGTATCTCCATGCGGTCGATACGGCTGACACAGGGCCTTTAGGTTCCAGAGGATCCGGCGGTACAGAGATTTTCGCTTACATGCCAAAATCACTACTAAAAAATATCGATGGCATCTTTATAAATCAAGAGCTAACTGGGCCACTGAAACGTATTTACGGTGTAGATGGTCCAATAACGGCTTGGATTATTGACAATAACAAAGATGGTAAAGTGGATGCTGGAGCAGGGGATGAAGCTTACCTTTTCTTCGGTTTACGTCGCGGTGGTAGTCAATATTTTGCGCTTAATGTGACTAATCCTGAGAGACCTAGTTTAGCTTGGAAAATCGAAAGCTCAGGCCAATTCAATAATTTAGGTGAATCATGGTCAAAGCCTGTTTTAGCAAAACTACGTTATAAACAATCTGGTTCGGTAAAGTTTGATGATGTCTTAGTATTTGGTGGCGGTTACGATAATAAAGTTGACGATGAAGCCCTGGCAAGTACCGGGTCACCAATACCAAACGCTAAAGGTAATGATGTTTACATCGTTAACGCGAAAACCGGTGATCTGATCTGGTCGGCGTCTAGAGCTGGTAATAGTCTTCAGCATAGTGTGCCTGGCAATATCCGTGTTTTAGATCTTGATAGAAATGGATCAATTGATCGTCTCTATTTTGGCGACACCGGTGGAAATATTTGGAGAGCAGATCTCAATGTTGATGATGTTGATACTGATGCTAGTCTTCATGATGTGTCTAATGATGCTCGGGTGAGTAAGTTTGCTAGTCTCGGTGAAGGCGGTGGCGCGAATGCACGTAAGTTCTTCTATGAGCCCGATGTCTCGTTGTTTAGACATAATGGCACCAACACGATTGTTGTTTCCATCGGCAGCGGTTAC
>CALKXC010000451.1 GCA_938004025.1 uncultured Leucothrix sp.
AATGATGGTAGTTGAGTGACTCCACAATATTTCCTGGGTGAGACGGTGAATTACAATACTACTGATCAAAAAGTCACGATTCCTATCTTGTACTACCTCACAGCGCATAACATAATCATGCTGCTCTTCTGCTAAAAAGTGGATAGATCCCCTTTGAGCCACCTCATGTTCAGGGTGAAAGTTGACAGTTAGGTTTACGTGATCAAAATGGTTTAGTCGAAAAGAGAGTCCTTGCCTTACTTTTATCATTAGCTGGATTTCTTCAACATTCATCACCATTGGGCTTTGACATAGCAGCAATAAACTAAAGCTTCGACTTTGTCGATGCTCAATGTTTCTCGAAAAGACTAAACGATAAGACCCTTTTGGAAGGCTAACTCTTAAGGGAGTCTGCTGCGCCTCATCTGCATCGTAATACGCTTCCAATAGCTTTCGTAATCTTGCTGCCTCTATCCGGACAATAGGGTCCTTCGTTGACTCAAAGGAGTCATTCCTCCCCAAGCAATTGATCGCAATACTTCGCTGCTGAAGAGCATCGTTATTATTTTCATAGGTATGCATGACTAAGTAACTTAGCAAACGCTGCATCTGAGGCTTGGAGCGAAACAAACGGCTCGCCAAGATTAATGACTCCGTGTTCGCAACAGTTTCATCAATCACTGAACCTACCCATATCCTTATCTAATGAAGCGAGTAATGTTTCACGACCTTCTTCACCTGCCCACTTTCCTGATAACTTCATATATTTAGCGCACTGCCTTACTGTCCGGTCGGTAGACTGCTGAATCACTATCACTTTCCACTTTTCCGCTTCAGGCCTTTCATCATTTAAAAAATAATATAAATAAGCTAAGACTGGATAGAGCTTTGGATAGTAAGAAAAACGATCACAGAGCTTTTTTAGCTGCTTAAATCCATCACTCCATTCTGACATCAAGCACTTAAGTACTTGATAATGAAATGAAGATGAGAAATATTTTGCACCATCTGGGCTTTCTGTTCCTATATGTGCGGTGACTACATAGTCATATTTTTGCTGAAACATGGTAAGAAGAGCGTGCAGAATATGCAGCTTTTCTGAACCCGGGGAGAAGCGAAGTGCTTCGCGAACATGCATTAAACCATCTTCAATCGGATCATTCACTAATCCATAATCATGAATAATAATGCGGTAATATAAATCAGCTAATGCCAAATTAAGGATTTTATCGCCAGGATGATATTCAAGCGCATTTATGATTTCCAAAAAAGCTAACTCTACATTTTTCCTATTTTCGTCAAACAAGTAATGTTGATATCGAACTAAAGCAGAAATCTTAACAGCCCCCACTTTTTGATAATCATCTCGTTTGACTACCCATTTTCGCCACAGTTTTCCTATTTCATGGTCAAAAAGTTCAGACACTAAAACACTCAGCAGCTCATCAATATGAGGCGGCTCGTAATCTACTGATAAGTATTTACGTTCTTGAAATAAAGCCTTATCGGAATCTACTGCATATACGTGTGATGACAATTCGAATCCGGTATCAACCGAAGACACAGAAACACGCATGATAAAATCAATTGCGTCTGCCACCTCATCATTTTCACCTGGGATAGCAACGAGAAGACGTACCGTTTCTTGACGGCTTAGCGCAATAGTAATTCCTATGCGTAAACGGTGCCTCAGTAAGTAAAGCTCAGTATTATCTACTCCCACTGTGCTGAACTGTAAAAGTACTGATAATCTTTCTGGGTTTTCAGGTGACGGAGCAAGCTCTGGTAAATACTTCGGTTTATTAACTTGTGATTCAATGATCACTTCAGGACGATATTGCCCTCTCGGGATTGTTATTGTGTAGGGTCTTAATAACTCTTCTTCATAGAAAAGGCTAAGCAATTTCCTTAATCGACCTACTTCTATACGAACAACAGGGTTCTCTGCAGGGTCAAAATCATGTCCACGCCCCAAACATTCTCTCGCTATTGTTCGTTGATCATACGCTAAGTCTGAGGGTGAGTTGATATGACTTACCAAATAGCTTAACAACCGCTGCATCTGCAACTTATTTTCAAATAAGTATGAGGCAAGTAGGTATTCGAGTTCTTGTGATAATTTATCATCATTTTTGGTCATTAGTACCTCACCAAACCCACAAGATTATAGTTCGTGGCTAGAAATAACCAGTTTATTTTACAGGCCTGATTTTAATTATTTTGATTGTCAAAACCTGAACCAAATCTATTGGTAATTATGGCCATGTTACTAGTAAAATCAATCGCTAACTTACTCCCCCCTGAACAAAAAGGTATAAATAACCCATTGAGAATTTTTTTCGGCTAAGAATGCCTCCCATAACTTCAATGCTCGCACTAATTTAGATTAAATTTATAGCAAAACAGCATGACTATCAACAACACTATTCTTCATATCTAAAGAAGTGCTAGTTGAGATTGCTTCTGTTTTAACTGAAAAAACAGCTATTACTTTAGGACTACAATAATGAAAGCTCCACTCATAAAACTGCTTCTTTCAAGTTTAATGCTATTAGGCATAAGCTCATATGCCCAAGCAAACTGGTCTATTTCCAACCACTCTCAGATACGACATTTTTCTCCTACTTCTTCTTCAGCCAGTGCCAAATCGCATTTTGTACAAATTTTCTCAAGCGTCAATGCAACTAAAGCGGAGGGAATGAAAAATACTTTAGAGATGCAGGGTTACCCTGCCTTTGTTAGAGTAGGCCAAAAGAAACCAAGGCCTTTTTATCAGGTTCAGATTGGCCCATTTACTTCGAGACAAACAGCTCAACAAGCTAAAATGAGCATCATCCAACTCTATCCTGAGTTTCCCTTTCTTAACGACGCAATTTTGAAGATGAATTTTTAATGCCGCAACCCGAGCTAATACTGTTAAACAAACCTTTTGGCGTACTGTCGCAATTTACAAGCAAGGACGACTCTAAAACTTTAGCCGATTATATTGACGCGCCTGATTACTATCCTGCAGGCAGACTCGATAAGGATAGCGAAGGCTTAATACTCCTAACAAATGATGGTCATCTACAACATCGAATAGCCAATCCCGCCAAAAAAATGTCTAAATGCTACTGGGTTCAAGTTGAAGGCAAACCTAGTGAATCAGCCTTAATACAGCTTAGAGAAGGCTTGATGTTAAAAGATGGAATGACTCGCCCAGCAAAGGCTAAAGTAATTGACACGCCCGTTGGGCTTTGGGAAAGAACTCCGCCAGTAAGAGTAAGAAAAACAGTTCCTGATCATTGGCTTGAAATCACTATCAGCGAAGGTCGTAACCGCCAAGTAAGAAGGATGACGGCTGCTGTTGGCCTTCCGACTCTCCGCCTTGTTCGCTACCGCATTGGCTCATGGACCATTGATGGACTAGCCAATGGTGAGTTTCGCCGCGAACTTGTTTAAGTACTAGACCTTAAAAATGCTCACTGTATAATCCTTCCAACGGTCGACAATAATACCCTTGGAAATAAAATGACGTTAGGTTCTCTTTATATTGTTTCTGCGCCTTCTGGTGCTGGAAAAACAAGCTTAATCAATGCATTGCTAGACACTGTAAAAGGTATCGAAGTATCTGTCTCTCATACTACCCGTCAAATGCGGGACGGTGAGGTTAATGGTAAACACTACCATTTTGTTGACACAGAGACTTTTGAGCAAGGCATTAAGGATGGGCTTTTCCTAGAACATGCTAAGGTATTTGAAAACTATTACGGAACTTCTCGCTCAACCGTCCAAGCAAGACTTGAGGAAGGCGTGGACGTCATACTAGAAATTGATTGGCAAGGCGCCCAACAAATTCGAGCACTACTTCCTGAGAATCACAGTATATTTATACTGCCCCCTTCAATTGAAGAATTAGAACGTCGTTTAACCTCTAGAAATCAAGACTCTAAGGAGGTAATTATTCGCAGGGTATCTCAAGCAAAAGCTGATGTTCAGCATTTTACTGAATATGAACACATCATTGTGAATGACGATTTTGATAAAGCACTTTTGGCTTTAAGCAGCATATTTGAATGTAAACGGACTGAGCGTGGCAAAATGCAATTAAGGCAGAAGGATTTATTGGCAAATCTATTAGCTAAGTGAGCTAGCTGAAAGAACATCTTCCTAGCTAACCCACTAGAATTACTCTTTGGGCAAACTTTCTTACTTCTTTAGAAGGTCACGAATCTCTACCAACAACTCTTCTGAGCTAGGGCCCGCTGGCTTTTCCTCTTCCGGTGGCTTAGCTTTATTGACCAACTTAACGATAAAAAATACTGCCAAAGCGATAATTAAGAAATCAATAATTGTTTGTGCGAATGCGCCCCACTTTAGTACAACAGCAGGCACGTCCCCCGCCGCCGCTTGAATTGTATATCCAAGCTCAGAAAAGTCTACTCCCCCCATCAGAACACCTATCGGCGGCATAATGACATCTGCAACCAACGATGAAACAACTTTACCGACTGCAACACCGATAATGATACCGGTAGCCATATCCAACAAGTTGCCTTTCATTGCAAACTCTTTAAATTCTGAGATCATTCCCATCACTTGTTACTCCAATTTATTATAAGTGATGGTGTGTCGTTAGGGAGATTCCTCTGGTTCAGAAATAATC
>CALKXC010000452.1 GCA_938004025.1 uncultured Leucothrix sp.
CTTTGAAATCGCCAATCTATAATTGCACCTTGTATTTTCGCTGGGCCATAGTAGTCTTCAAAAATACTACTGATTTGGCGGAAACATCATGAGCGCATTAGAAATTCATCAGTTCCCTTTTGTCTGGGATGACAACTACGGAGTGCTGATTCACTCACCTGAAACCGGCGAGACCACCTGTATCGACTGTGGAGACGCCACGGCTTATCAAAAAGCACTCGATGAAAAAGGCTGGGATCTAACGCACATCTTCATCACGCATCATCATGCGGATCACACGACGGGCGTTCTCGAGCTAAAAGAAAATAATAATGCAACGGTGATTGGTCCTGATTACTTAGGCGCTAACCCTATCGAGGGTATTGATCAGCGCATGAAAGATGGCGCGAGCTTCCAGTTTGCGGGCAAAGAAGTTCAAGTGATTTACACACCTGGCCATACCATGGATCTGATTTGTTATTACATCCCAGAAGACGGTGTGATTTTTGTGGGTGACACCTTGTTTGCGATGGGTTGCGGCAAGCACTTTGAAGGCACGCCACAGATGATCTGGGAAAGTTTGAAAAAAATTCATGCCCTACCTGCTGAAACACTCATTTATTGCAGTCATGAATACACGCAGGAAAACGCTAAGTTTGCGATTGAGATCGACCCTAATAACGAAGCGTTAAAAGCACGAATGATCGAGATTGATTTGAAGCGTGCGGATGATCTTCCAACCGTACCGTTTACGCTTGCAACAGAGTTAGCAACAAATCCGTTTATGCGCGCTAACGATGCTGGTATTCGTCAGCAATTAGGCATGAAAGATGCATCGGAAGTGGATGTATTTACAGAAATCAGAATAAGACGCGGCTAAGCGTAAACCACAATTAAAAATAAGGGCTCAAAGAAATGTTTAGTGATCAAGATAAGCAAGAACTGATTAATTCCATTCGCGATGTTCCAGATTATCCTAAGCCGGGTGTGCTGTTTAAAGACATCACCACCTTGCTCAATAATCCAGTACAGTTTGCAAAGCTCATTGATGGCTTGGCTGAGCGTTATAAGTCAATGGGGTTGGATTATATTGCTGGAGTTGATAGTCGTGGCTTTATTTTTGGTGCGCCGCTTGCCCTGAAGCTCGGGATTGGTTTTGTGCCGATTCGCAAAGCGGGTAAGTTGCCGTCTAAGACGATTTCAGAGAGTTATAGCCTTGAGTATGGTGAAGACGAGCTGGAAATGCATATCGATGCTTTTCATGGAAAAGCAGGAGCGAAAGTGCTGTTGATTGATGATTTGATTGCGACGGGTGGCACAGCGGTTGCGGCGGCGAAGTTGATTGGTCGAGTTGAAGCAGAGTGTGTTGAGGCTTGTTTTTTGATTAGTCTGGAGTTCTTGGGTGGAAGGAAAGAACTTGAGGCTGTGACGCCGGTTTATTCGGTTATTGAGTTAGATTGAGTGCTAGTCGGCCAACAATAAAAGGTTGGAGGGCGCTGGGTGATTGACCATGTGAAAAAGTTAACAACCAAACTGCTGGTTATTGTAAACACGGCAATTGCTATAGCAGCTTTTTATTTCTTTCTTGCTCCGTTTGGAATCTTGGTCAAAGACCTTCAAGACCCTGGTTTATCGAAGGGGGAGTTGCCAAGTTTTACCTACCGGTGGCACCGAAACATTTCAGAAGATTTCGGTATATGGGCGAAACAAAGGGTTGCCTCAAAGAAGGCACTTGAGCTTTATACCGGTGATATTTCGGGTACTGAATGGCCCATGTTTAGTGCCGTTTACTTTCTGTGGGCGACTGAGGTTTTGCAGGAGCAATGGGAAAAAGGCGCTAAAAAAACGGAGTCCCCTGTCATTTATTCGAAGCCAGCAATTGAAGCCGCGGTGGCGCTTGTTGTCGACCCAAATAATGCAAAGTGGGTGAAAGATCATTGGGGTGATGATTACCTCAATAACGAGAACATATTTTACCGAATGCTGCTGATATCGGGTTTAACGAGTTATCAGAAATTACTTGGGGATGAACAATACAAATCGCTTTTGGTTGAACAGGTGACTTCGTTATCTGGCGAGCTAAATGCCTCGCCCTTTGGTTTGTTAGATGATTATCCTGGGCAGTGTTACCCCGTCGATGTGTTACCTGCTATTTCATCAATTCAGCGTGCGGGTCAATTGCTTGGAATCGACTATTCAAGCTTTGTTAAACGTTCCATCAGGGCATTTGAAGGGAGTCGCCTAGATCAATTAAACGATCTGCCCGCGTATATAGCCAACTCTAAAACGGGAAATGGATACGGGCCTGCGCGTGGCGTTGGGGTGTCATATATGTTGATCTGGGCACCTGAGTTATGGCCAGACACTTCGCGAAAATGGTATGGGCAATATGAAGCTCATTTTTGGGAAGAAGGAACCTTTGTAACGGGTTTTAGGGAGTTTCAACGTGGTGTCTTTGATACGAATTTCTATTTTGATGTGGACTCAGGGCCAGTAGTTGGTGGTATTGGTGTTGCAGCCAGTGCCTTTGGATTGGGCGCAGCAAGGGTTAACGGAAGATTCGACCATGCTTACCCGTTGGGTGCCGAAGCGCTTGTTGCCTCATGGCCTTTGTGGGATGGCACATTGTTAGTGCCAAGAATGCTGTCTAACCTGTCTGATGCGCCTTATTTGGGTGAAACGGCATTGCTCTTCAATATGACAAGGATGCCGCTTGTTGAAGAAAAGTTTCGAGGCGATAAGCGCTTACCCCTCATTGTTTATCTAGGCCTTTTTGTGTATTTGCTGCTTGGGTTGGTATTGATAGTCCCGAGTACTGTTTATGTTGTACGGTTTTTAAAACGTTTACAGAGTTAGCGCTGAGTCAATTCTTATGTGAGCTTGGGATACATAAACGTGGCACTATTTAAATAATCGCGCCATAATAGTGCCAAATCTATTTAATGTCGCGCCATAATAATGCCAACTGTAAACGACTTACTGAAAACTATTGAGCAATCGGATCAAAAGTTATCACTAAAATCAATTCTTGAAATTCATACAACACTAGCGAGGAGAACAGCGCAGCGCTGGTTAAAGCAGTTAGTTGAAGATTCCAAAATAGCCGCCGAAGGCCAAGGCCCATCAAGGGTTTATAGTACGGTTGTCCATAAAGTTGTTGTCGACGTCACTCATGATCGCTATCCCAGTTATATTCCCCTGTCCGCTGACAGTCGGGATATTCTTAACTACATTGATCAGCCTTTAGAGGCGCGTCGCCCTGTTGGGTATGACCAGAGCTTTCTCGAAGATTACGAACCTAATAAAACGTTTTATTTATCGGAGCCGCTAAGGCGCCAGCTATATAAAATGGGCGATACTCAACAAACGCAGTTGCCGGTAGGCACCTACGGTCGAGCGATTTTAAATCGGCTCTTAATCGATTTGTCATGGGCTTCCAGTAACCTCGAAGGCAACACTTACTCGCGTTTGGATACACGAGAACTGATAGAACATGGCAATGCTGCCAATGGTAAAGCCACGATTGAAACTCAGATGATTCTTAACCATAAAGCGGCGATTGAACTATTGGTTGAAAGCATTAATCAGGTTGGTTTTAATCGTTTTACACTGCTGAATCTGCACAGTTTGCTCTCAGAAAACTTACTACCCAATCCTTCTGATGAAGGACGTGTTCGTCAACATATCGTTGAAATTGGTAAAAGCGTGTTTCGCCCTTTGTCCGTGCCTTCACAAATTGATGAGATGTTGGAATTACTGCTAACCAAAGCTTCTCAGATTAACGATCCATTTGAGCAGTCATTCTTTGTTATGGTACATATTCCTTATTTGCAGCCGTTTGCTGATATTAATAAACGCACTTCAAGAATCGCGGCAAACCTATCACTGATTCGCGCTAACCTTTGCCCGCTGACATTTTTGGATGTACCAGAAAAAGCTTATAGTAGAGCGATTCTAGGTGTTTATGAACTTGGCCGTTTTGAGCTGTTGAGAGATTTATTTGTTTGGGCTTATGAGCGCTCAACTCAAGAGTATTTAGCGATAAAACAAGACCTTGCTGAGCCTGACCCATTGAGGCTTCAGTATCGAAGTTTGATCAAAAAGACGATTTATAATGTAGTGGTTCAGCCTGAAAGTGATTCATTAACAATTATTAGAGATGCCGTTGCAGATATTGAAAATGAGCAGGAGCATGAGAGTGTTCAAGCTTTGGTGGTTGAGGAGCTGAG
>CALKXC010000453.1 GCA_938004025.1 uncultured Leucothrix sp.
AGCTCGATCCGATCATAGAGTCCTGAATCAGAATTAACACTTCTGAGCCTTATTTCGGTGGTGGCCCGTGTATCAGCTGATAGTCTGAATGACACTTCCCCGTAGGGTGATATCTCCGAAAAATCTCTGCCTAAAAGGATATCACTTCGATTTTGATAGTCGAAAGTTTCAAGCAACAAACCTCCAGTAACGTTTAACCTAGCTGTTTTAGCACCAAAAGTGTAGGATCCTTCGATACCTGCAGATACATGCCTTACCTGCTCATCACCAATCCCAGCGACACCCCGGGTTGTGCCCTCACCTAAATCGTCGTGACCTTGCGCCAAAAAAGCTCTAAACTCAGCTCTTTTGCGAGCTCCCAGCAATGCATTAGCGTTGAAGTAGAGCTCGTGATCGTCAAAATTCAACTCGTCTACTGAATACGATCCAAATCTCCCTTCATATCCAAATTCAAGCTCTAAACCTCTACGCTCCGCAATTATTCTTGCGCTTGGAGACACAATTACCCCAGTGGATTCCAACTGATTCGTGGAACTTCTAAACGCATTCGATGTCGAAGAATAACCTATCCGAACGCTGGGAACGAGATCTGCTTCGCCAACTTGCAGTGGTGCAGCGTCCAATAAATCGGTTTGTAGAATCCCAGCTAAGACGGCTAAAGTACACGTAAGTCTTAAAGTCAGCATATTTCTATTCATTTTTGTTAGCAATGTACCACCTGACTATAGATTCTATGCCAAAGCCACCAAAATGTATCGTCAAAACAGCCGCTAACGCTTGTATCAGAAGCCTAAGCAGAGCACTTAGACCATACCTACCGCCCAATAAACGAGGTATCACTATCTCTGGTGTTTGAACAAAATTGAAAAAATCGGCATATCTGGTTAATTTTTAGTTACGACACAGAAAATTAAACAATGAGATACGCCGGTATGAAGAAGAATAACGTTCTTCAGTTCGAAGGTCGAGAAACGATTGCAACAGATGCACTATCGCTGCTAAGCAAAAGAGGTACTCAGCAAGTGCTGCACGTCTCGATAGAATTCGAAGTCCAAGATTTTCACACAGCAATTTCAAGAGCGCTTGTTAGTTGATGGTCGCACCGCCGTGGTGAGAAATAACCACCAGCCAGAACGTGACCTAAAAACCAATATTGACTCTTTGACAATAACAGCGCCCAAGGCACGCTCACGATATGAGAAGCAGGTTATGTTACGCTCAGCCCTCGTTCCGCTGTATGCTCGAACCACCAAATCACGGGTATCAGCACTGCCTTGTGCTGAATTTGAAGTATGCCTCAACGGGCGAGATGAGTGGGGCTCTAAAAGTACTAGCGGGTCCCGAGGCAAAAGGCTTGGCAGCCAGAACGCGGTGATTGTCAACGTAGTTGCACGTAAAATCAGGCCACTGTGGCCTCACATGAATTCGGAGTAAGAGTCACCATTGCCATCACGGTTCCGGTTTCGTGTATTGACGCTGCAGCGTTGTGGGTTTGCTTCTTTTGCTCTATTGTAATCTCCTTGCGGTTTATCTGGAATCGCAATGCCCCTTCCTGCATGACGCTGCGAGGCGGGTACAAACTTCAACGTTCCGTGTCTGTGTCTGTGTCTGTGTTTGTGGTTATAACAATTCAAACGTTCATTGCCTGTGCTAGCGCGCGGCGTTTACATTTTCAAAGTCTTGTGAAGGCCTGCTGGGACAATACTTAAGCGTCTAAACAAAATGCCTCAACGTTTGCGTTGTCATTGCTTACGCGCGCCTTGAATGGCTGAAACCTTCCGCCTAGATAGTGGAGCCTTCGCATCACGGTCTGAATTGTAAAGAAACTACTATTATCACAGTGCGAGCTGCACCAGGAAAGTGGTTGCCTTGGAACTATACGGTGGGTTAGTAAAATTGCTGGGTAGACTACTACTGTCAACGTCCGCGCGCTACCACCGAAAGCTCGCTTCCAAGTGGAACCCGTAGCTAACAGCATGAGCCCTGTGTAGATACACAACTCACTGGTTTGCAGTTTTCGACAACACCGAGGGTTCAGAAACCTGCGGTTTAGTATCTGCTTGCCCCTGCAACTCAGGCGACAGATTTAGGATTTTTGCTGCTCGACTATGCTCAACAACTGCCGATGCTACAATTTGGTCATGGACAGCATGTATTGCATCTATCGTTTGCTGTATGTGATTAGCTTCTAGGGTCGGATGAACCAGAAACATTAAGCTTGTTTCTCCAAGTTCTTTGGCTACTGGAAGCCTTTGCATTGGTCTAAAGCCAGTGTTGTCGAAAGCCTTCTCTAAATATGCCTCGGAACAAGAACCTGAGAACGCTGGTATTCCCTGATCAACTAATGCGTTTAACACGCAATCTCTATCCCATCGAAGTGGAAGCAGCTCAGGCTTTACAAAAACATAGGCTTTGTAGGCCGCATGGACATAGTTCGAATTGAACTCAGGGACACGCAACCACGGGATTTGCCTGCAAGCGTCCCATATTTTCATTGCATTGATGGATCTTGCCTTTTGCCATGCAGGCATACGCGCAGTTTGTATTCTGCCTAGCGCACCTTGCATTTCAGTCATACGAAAGTTAGTACCAAAAGACTCGTGCAACCATCGGAACCCTGGAGCGTGTTCTCTTTCAAAAACCGCCTCCCAACTCTTCCCATGGTCTTTATACGACCACATGGCAGACCACAGCACTCTGTCATTCGTTGTGACCATCCCACCCTCACCACCCGTGCTCATTATTTTATCTTGGCAAAATGACCAGGCACCTATATGCCCAATTGAACCAACCGACCGGCCTTTGTATTTCGCCCCGTGAGCCTGAGCACAATCTTCTATGACATAAAAATTGTTGCTAACTGCAAGTGACATTATAGGATCCATATCAGCTGCCAAACCTGCAAGATGAACAACAATTACCGCTTTCGTCTTATCTGTAACTACCTTAGAAATTGACGCAGCGGTTATGTTTTGAGTGTCTGCGTCAATATCTGCAAAGACAGGTGTAGCTCCTGCTGTGACCACACTGGAAATAGAAGCAATGAATGTTCTGGGCGTAACTACTACCTCGTCTCCGGGGCCAATCTCTAGAGATTTGATGGCCAGATCTAGTGCAGTAGTGCCGTTCGAAGAAGCAATAGCGTAATCGACGCCAATATATTCAGCGAATTCTGCTTCAAATTTTTTGGTCTCGCTTCCTGTCCAATAGTTAACATTGTTGGACAAAAGAACAGTTTTCACTGCATCAGCCTCTTCTTCAGTAAAAGAGGGCCAAGAGGGGAAATTAGTTTTAGGCATTGGGCTATTTTTATGAAATATGGTTCGGCTTGCTGACGTTTACATAATACTTGCACACATAATAACTACAACGACTTGCCCATAGAAATATGACGCAGTCACGCTTTTACATGTCCTCCCATATTAAACACTCTCTTACATCTCTTTTTCAACAATAAAAGCCAAATTCGCGCTATCACATCTTGCAGCATAAAATAATCACTCGACCACCGGTAATCCCCCCATTTAATAATAAAGCCTGAAAGTAGATAGTTATGCTGCCATTGCTAGCTTATATTGTGGTGGTATTCCGCCTATAGCGGTATTAGGTCTTTCATTATTGTAGGTCCACATCCATCGAGTTGCTGTGTCTTGAGCATGTTGGATAGAATCAAATAAATGTTGATTTAACCATTCGTGCCTTGCAGTAGGATTAAACCGCTCAACATAAGCATTCTGCTGGTGATTCCCAGGCTGAATAAATCGAAGATCAGTAGAACGTTCTTCAGCCCAGTTTTTGAAGTGATGACTCAAGTGTTCTAGGCCATTGTCTAGGCGGATTGCCACAGGTTTTCCTCGCCACTCAATTACCTGATCCAGAATGCGAGCGATGCGTTCAGAAGGCAGTGAAAAATCAACTTCAATGCACAACGCTTCTCGATTATAGTCATCGATAACATTGAACGTTCGGATTGCTCTGCCGTCGATAAGTGTGTCGCTCATAAAGTCCATCGACTATACCTGATTGATTTTATCAGGCACCGCGTAAACCTGCAGGCAAAGACAGGATTTACGCTTTTTGAACTTGCCGTTAATGTTGACACTCGTTAATTGTCGGGAGTGTACACATGGTAACTACGGTATCACGGGAACCACACCGCAGTCGTCAATTCTGGATCGATCACGTGCAACGTTGGCAAGACAGTGGTTTGAGCAAAGCCGCCTATTGCGAACGACACAACATCAAGCCTGGCAGTTTCTATGTAGTAAGCGTTCATTCCAGACCGTTCTTCCAGTGTTTCAGTCTGACAGCTATCGTCTGTTCTCCACAAGTGATAAGAGAACATTATGTCGACAACGCGCAGCTATATCCGCCGCACTCGCCAGCAATGGAAAGAGCTCATCGA
>CALKXC010000454.1 GCA_938004025.1 uncultured Leucothrix sp.
AGTCCGAGTGCAAAACTGCGAAGTACGTCGCCAGGCCATGTGCTGCCTTTAAGGTTTTCACTCAAACTGAGCAAATCAGTGGTGTTCTTGATGTTGTACAGAAACGTAAGGGAGCGCATGCAATTGTCGATATCCAAATTGTAGGATTTCAACTTTCTTGACAGTCTTGTATCCGTATCATTGACTGTTCCTATAAATGCGTCCTGTGCTTTATTGATCAGCGTCTGAGTGTCATCATCCCACCCAGTGTCGGAATAGGTCATGATTCGCCCTGGTGTTTGATCGGCGTCCCAAGAATTTAGTAGGTCGCTGACTGATGTTTCACCGGAAAACTCATTAATGCGTAACCGAAGTCGGTACTCTAAGTTTTCGATCATGCTCAAATATATTTTTGCACCGTCTGAGTGAATTTTATAATAATCACTAATCCATGCCTCGAGTGCTGACTCATCCATTTCGTCAAACCCGCTAGGCCTTTGCAATGCCGTTAGATCCTCAGATTGGTAATATTTTATTGAGTACATGTAATCGGCTGCGCGTTTTTCAATACGCTGATCTATTTTGTCGAGCTTTGCGTTATAAAAGCCTTTTTTATGCGCTTCTGAGGGTTTGTACATCCGAGCAATAATTTGTTGCGCTTGCTGACAAGATCTTACAATTAGATGGTATTGGGTCTTTGCATCAGTAACGTTCGTTTGTAGTGCGTGCAGATCTTTTAGGAAATCAAAATTACGATATTGCTCAGCATGTCCTCTAAATGAAGGCTTGGATTCTGGCAACAAAACGTCATCGGTAGATGTGTAGGGTATACAGTCAATTTTTGCAGCATGCTCGCTCAAATTAAACAATACACTAGTGTGTTGGTTTATAGCTTTACCAAGGAATTCCAGGCTTTGCACACTGCGTTGCATGCGATATTGCGTACCTGCCATTTGCCCATTGTAAGTTTCCACCTGTGCGTCATACAAACTAGGCAAACTTTGAAAGGCAGCTTCGGGGGAGTCTTTGCTGTGAGTATTTACTGATGAGTAGCAAAGATCCACGCCCGTCATCAGAATTTGTTTGAATCCTAGGTTGGCGGCTACGACTATGGCGGTATGACTGACGGTGGGACCACCTGCAGTAACCGTGTTGAGTGCTATTTCACTTTTTGTCGAAATCCAAGGCAGGCGAGTGCCCAGGAAAAATTTTGGCCCGCGCCATTCTTGGACAAGCTGGGGCGATGCGTGATACCCGCAAATCAATGGTACATCGTCCCACAACAGGCCGTGCTTGCTGACATCGTAGGAATAAAAGTACGGATCAATACTGATCACAACATCAGGCTTGATATTCAGTGATTGTAATTTTTCGCAGAGTCTGGAAATAGCGACGATAAAGAGCTTTTCACGGTTCTCAACAACCCACTCTATGTGTAAATCTAAAGAAGGGCCACCGCCAAGTACAATGGCTGTTTGGCCTTGACCGAATGTCAAATCAGACAAGAGTGGCAATACGTTATCTGTAGCGTTGACGATCTGTGTGCTTGCAAATGTCTGATTGCCAAGTTCGGCACTAACATCAAAGCGCCGCTTGTCAATAGCGCTACGAACTTCCTTATACAACGGCAAGTAAGATTGGGTGTAGTCGGTCAAGCAAGCCTGTGACTCAAGAAGCTCAATTTCACCACCCAAAAACCACGTGTGATCAGTACCATCAAAAACTTCGTTTTTCCAATTACTTTGTGAGTGTAGTGTTATCGTCCCACCCGCACTATTCAAAAGTGATCCGTCACTGGATATGATATCCCCGCAATCCTGAACTAAAGAATTGTAAATATCATCTGGCTCAATAAAGACGATTCGTGTCCCAACCTTAGTGATGCGCTCGGCCATATAGCGTATGAATAAAGTGGAGTCTGAGCCTGTGACGATATACATAACGTCAGGCCGGTCGAAATCAATGCTCATATGATCGTCGAAATAACTGGCTGAAGGTGCCGGCACAAAAGCCTGGCGATTGAGGCTATCGATATAGCGCTCACCCCACGAATTTTCCGAAAATTGATAAGACAAAGTTGCTTCCTCACGAAGAGAATGGAGAATGGCCATTAAACCGTTACACGGATAACAGAACCAATACCGTCACCGATAAGGTTCAATGTCTCTGCCAACAACTACATTTGCTGATATCCGGTGAGTTACTTTTGCTAGAGGTTGTGAGCACACGGCATGCGTTTGGCAACGATATAGTTACATCTGTTTCCCAATAGTGTTTTTTGGTAAATTTCATGACGCTCTGCATTATTCCAGCAAGAGGTGGATCAAAACGAATCCCCCAAAAAAACATCCGCACCTTTGCGGGAAAACCGATGATTTTATGGTCAATTGAAGCTGCGCAAAAATCAGACTGTTTTGAACAAATTATTGTGTCGACTGACTGTGAAGAAATTGCTCGTATCGCCGAAGAAGCGGGTGCCTTAGTTCCTTTCCGACGACCCGTAGAGTTAGCGGATGATCATGCCTCCACTATGGCTGTGGTTACACACGCTATTGAATGGGCAAGCAGTCAATTTACTGAATTTGACGATGCGCAACTACCGGTATGTTGTTTGTATGCAACTGCACCTTTCGTTCAAGCTGACGATATACGGCAAGGTTTGAGTCTTTTGACGAACAATGACTTCGTCATACCCGTGACCACGTTTGCACACCCGGTACAACGGGCAGTTAAAGTAGGCGCTAGCGGATGCTTGGAGATGTTTGATCCCGTGTTGTACGCATCGCGAAGCCAGGACTTAGAGGAAGCATGGCATGACTGTGGTCAATTTTACTGGGGCACGTCAGATGCTTGGAGCCAGGGTAGGTCGCCCTACGAAGGAAAGAGTTGTCCGTTGCCTATCCCCCGTTGGCGTGTGCAAGACATAGATACGGAGGAGGACTGGGTCGCTGCAGAATTACTGTTTGAGTCTTTGGCGATGCGCAGAGCTACGTAATTATCGCTGAGGTTCTTTATAAACGTACATGGCAAATTCAAATGGGTAGCCATTTTCGCTTAGCGCATAGTCATGTCGGAGTACAGGGTGGCCTCCTAGTTCATTTTTACAAAATGCAAAAACCTGCATAGGATCCACGTAGTATAGGTTTTCGTCGTAGTAGTCGACATACGTTGACATCGCATTAAAAGAAATGCCCTTGTTCGCAGCGCTAAACATGCGCCGCAACGTCTCCTGCATGAATGCTAAGTTGTTGTCCATACGATTGTTGAACACACCTGAGAGCAACGCATAATCGGTTCCCGTTGGCAGAGGCTCCAGCCCGCTTGCTAGTG
Source organism: uncultured Leucothrix sp. (assembly GCA_938004025.1). Classification (GTDB taxonomy): domain Bacteria; phylum Pseudomonadota; class Gammaproteobacteria; order Thiotrichales; family Thiotrichaceae; genus Leucothrix. The sequence goes on from CALKXC010000454.1 coordinate 3,310, forward strand.
AGATAGTGACGTTTTTATCATCTCGAAAACTGTTCGCAGCCAATTCTACAAACTCAGGAACGATATCGACACCGACGTATTTACCTGAGAAACCGGCCGATTTCAGATAGTAATAAAGATGACCCAGGCCGCACCCTACATCGAGTACAGACGATAGCGGAGAGGCAACTTCACTAAGAACCTTGAATCGAGCAAATTGACTTTCTGCATCTCGATATTGGAG
>CALKXC010000455.1 GCA_938004025.1 uncultured Leucothrix sp.
CAACAGTAGGGATTTCATGTATTGTGAGAAACGTCTGGAGTTGGTAATTTTGTTGATGGTTTTTTTCATAGTCTCATTCCTTGCCGATTACTTGCCTCATTTCTTGCCACTCCCCCACACTCATTCAAATGCTTTACAGCCAGATTCGCCTTTGTCATAGCCTAAGCCATCCAACTCATTACGCGAGTGTAAAAAGCCCTCTATTGGAGCCATAGCCACTAATGCACTTTGATGCGCCAAGCCAATTGGCTGACGTAACTGGCCATTCCAGCTGCGAAATGACAGTGGCCTCCCTTTAAACCCGGCCAGCTCAGCATCATTAATTAAATAAGCTCTCTGCTCAGCTAAGGTTGCAAACTTGGTCTTTAGATTAGCGTCATCGATAGCACGCAGCGCGATCCATGCCGCGTAGTCTTCGTTCTGCATTGACCGGTTACTTAAAGAATTAAACCGACTCTGCAACTGAGCAGCACCCCACCGTTCAAATACCCTGGACCAGCCTAATGATTGCAAACCGTCACCCCCAAATATCGGTCTTGGGTTCCAAGTGTTGTAACGGATGTAACGCGCAAAATCATTCCATTCATCAGCCACAAACAATACGTCATAGTCACCAAATTTCTGCGTTAACAGAGAAACTTCAGCCGCGGCATGTCGACGTAAATCACCATCGAGTATCCATTTGGAATCTTGTTTAAACTTGAGTTGGTACTTCTTTGCAGAGCGGCGTAGTGATTGAGCAAACAAAGCATCTTCTTCGCTATTACCCTCTAGTAATTGCAGTTTATTCCATTTTTTCTTGATCAGAAATTGCATGAAAGCGTCAGTGCGCATGGCATAGCTTGGCAAGGTGTGAAGCAAATTGGCATGACAGGCTTCGTTACGTAGCGTGACATCATAAGAACGCATATTAAAGAATAGCCGTTGCTTTTTGTCAGAGGCTTTGACGCTGCTTAGCATTGCCAATTGCTGCTTAGCGTTCATATCAAGTAATACGTAATTAGCGTCACTCTTTTTAATAGCCGATTTGGCCGATTGAAGATCCCCTGCTTCAAACTCCTGCACATCTAGCTGAAATCGGTAACCTAAAAAGCCGCCCGTTGTATTGTTGTCAGCGACTCCCAGCTCTGCACCTTTTAAACCCAAATCTTCGGGTATCGGGTCAAGATTAGAAAGCGTCGGGCGCTCTGGTTGTTGTATTTTGAGATAGAGAACATCAACTACTTTCTGCTCCTTAGCAAAAACGGGGTTGAGGAAACAAGTCAGGAGAAAAAGAAAAATTGGCCACTTCATAAGCACATCGAAAGACTGGTTGAATGATTAAGAAAGGTTTAATGAATCACGACCCTGACATTCTCACTGAGCTCATCAACTTACTAAACCAGTAGTCCTTATCAGTAACCTCAGAATCCATTGACGCCCGCACACTACTAAAAGCAGTCAAATCATAGGGTATATTACTATCCATTCACTTTGAACCCTTCCAAAGCAAATTGGAAAAATGGAGAAATCATGAAATTATCACTGACCTTTTCACTCGCTTTATCACTTCCACTCTCAGTGCTTATTTATTCCAATGTAATGGCACATGGCGATGTAACTCCTCAGGCAATGGATACTTCTAGCCTTCCTCAACTTGGAGAAGAGTGGCTTGAAGAAAATCCTTGGCGTGACCCAGAAGCAGACACTTGGATGAAAGCCATTGAGCTTGGTGCGTCAGGTTACAATTCAAACTGCGCTCGCTGTCATGGTCTAGAAGGTGTCTCGGGTGGATTAGCACCTGATTTACGTCTACTCAGCGCAGACTTGGATGGCGATGAGTGGTACATGGAGCGCTTCCGTAATGGTGCAACGCAAAACGGCATCACTAAAATGCCAGGGTTTGAGAAAATCTTGAGCCAAGAAGCTGCTTGGGCCATTCGGACTTATGTTGAAACTCGCCCAGCGAATGATGCTTTCAAAGATCACCAAGACCGACTTTTCGCAATACGCGATACACTCAAAGTATTAGCAGGCGCTATCGCCTCAGGCAGTAAAGCTGACGACTACGCCCAAGTCGCTACTGACATGCAAAAGGAATTGAGTGATATCAGCGCCGCTGCTAAAACTGCCTCTAAAGCCCCAAAAGCTGAGTCAGCCATATCACGCGCTGCGATAGCATTAGATGGCAGTGCAGATAGCTTCGCAAAAGCTGGAGAAATGCTAACCATCGGGCTTAGCGCGTCGAAATGAAGCATTTTTGTCAATTCTTGTTGAGTGCAGTACTGATTGCCGCTACGGCAATCAGTACTAGTGCCCATGCAAACTGTGAAGACCTAGCCAAAGGTTTTGGTGACGTCGTCCCAAAGCGCTCAGACACTCGAATCGACGTAGGGCAAGACTTTGATACAATTCTAGAGCGGGGCTTTCTAACCTTTGCCGTCTATGAAGATTTTGCACCTTATTCTTGGATGTCAGGGGAAGAAGCGAAAGGCATCGATATTGAAATTGCGAGAGTCATCGCTGAAGAAATTGGTGTAGAAGCAAAGTTTAATTTTTACAGTGCTGATGAAAATGTCGATGCAGATTTTCGCAATCAGGTCTGGCGCGGTCCGTTAATAAACGGTGAAGTCTCCAATATCATGATGCATGCGCCTTACAACAAGGACTTGCAGTGCCGAAATGAATTTGTAGTGTTGGGTGGTCAATATTTTAACGAGACTTTAGCTACGGCTTATTGGAAAGACGCCTTTCCAGATGGCGAGCCGACCACACCGTTTTACCGTTTTCATAAGGTTGGCGTTGAAAACGACACTGTTTCAGATTTTTATCTCACCAATTTTAGTGGCGGCATGCTCCGCAAAAATGTCGTGCATTACCCCGATCATAAAACCGCTTTTGATGGATTAATGAAACGGGAAGTCGATGCGGTAATGGGCGTCAAAGGCAAGCTAGAACATCTTGACCGAATAGGCGATGCTGACGATAAAGTTGCCGTCGGTACGCCCCCATTAATTAATTTCTCACTCAACGAATGGACCATCGGAATCGCGGTGAATTTCCGTTATCGAGAACTTTATTATGCCGCTGACGGCACGATTGAAGACATGGTGAAAGATGGCCGCATGCAAAAGATATTTGAAAAGTACGAGGTCAGCTACGCTAAACCTGAGTATTAGATAAGCAATAAACGAGATTACGCTTAGGTTTGACCCTAAGCCAAAAGGAGGAAGTTAAGATTCATGATCGTACGTCATACGCTACAAATCTGCGTGATTCTGCTCTCCTGCTTCCTGTTTGTTGCTTCTAGCTTCGCTGATAAAGTAACGGAAGAGCGAATCCGCTCGGAAGTAATTGCCCCTTATAGTCTTGGTATTGAAACCGACATGAAGGGTGTTTGGGAGCTACTTAACGGCAGTGGCGCTAAAGGCGGCTATGTCATAGAAAGCGAGTGGCTCAAGCCATTGCCAGGTTTCTCAGGCGCCGCGATCAATCTAATCATAATGCTCGACCTTGAAGGCGTGCTTATCGATGTAAAGATACTCAACCATAATGAGCCCATCTTTGTATCGGGTCTGGGCCAGGCCCCCTTTCATGCCTTTATAGAACAATACCGCGGCCACTCAATTAACAGTGCCATCACTATTGGCTCCAGTTACGGCAAGAATAACACCAGCGGCGGGCTTATTTATTTTGACGGAGTCACCAAGGCCACCGCTTCTGTGCGCATCGCTCATGAAAGCATTATGGCTTCCGCCAGAGAGGTGGCGAAGAATTTGCTAGATGGCATGTCGATGGTTCAGGAGAAGGTTACACTGAAGCCAGATGAAGGCATTGAATACACTTGGGATGAGTTAGTAGAAAAAGGATTTGCCAAGCATGTGACGACAACGCACGGTGAAATTCGCGCGAAGTTTGCGGACACTAAATGGCGATCGGATGATCCCTTCCCTGATGCTGCCGATGGCGAGTTGTATGTTGACCTGTGGATAGTGGATGTCACGCATCCTCACGTCGCTAGATCCGTCATGAGCAAACGGATGTTTAAGGATTGGGAGGGCTTCAAGAAAATTGCCCCCGAAGACGAAACCATTCTATTTATTGAGCAAGGTTACCACGGCCTAGTCGATGAAGAATTTGTTCGTAATACCACTCCGCCGCTGCTTTCGGCTAAGCAAGACAAATTCCCCCTGTCGATTAGCGATGCTGATCTGCTGATAGATCTTAAAAGAGGCGTACCTGATGAAGGTACAGCCATGGTCATCCGCATCGATCGTCGGCAAGGTTTCAGCCCAGTAAGAGAATGGGACATTACCTTGGCAGCCACTCGAGAGCGTGGGATTTTGCAGCCAGAAATTGGGCAGGTCGCGTTAAACTGGAAGTATCAAGCCGACAAACAGTTTTTTGATATTGAAAAAGCAGTCGAACCACCGACTCCGTTTGAAGCCGCCGTGTTCAGCCGAATGACCGATTTGATTATTCTGGCCGTATTATTAAGCCTAGTCTGCCTCGTTGTTTTGTTTAACCGTCAATTTGTCCGTATGAAATCATGGCCTTATCAACGTAGTTTCCTACTCATGTTAGTCCTGGGGTTCATTGGCTGGTGGGGACAAGGTCAACTGTCGATTGTCACCCCGTTAGCGACAATGGTTTCTGCGGTAAACGGTAGACCATTAGACTTCTTATTATATGACCCTTTCTCACTGCTCATTTGGGTGGTCGTTATCATCAGCTTTTTTGTGGTGGGTCGAGCGCTCTTCTGTGGTTGGCTTTGCCCATTTGGCGCCATGCAGGAGTTTGTTGCCAAAATCGCTAAAGTCTTATCAATCCCTCAACTGAAAGTGACCGATGCGTGGGACAGCCGACTGAAATCGCTCAAGTACGTCACTTTACTAGCTCTCATCGGTGTTGCTTTTTTCCTTCCAAGTTACTTAGACAAAGCGGTAGAGGTTGAGCCTTTTAAAACGGCAATTTCTGTGTTCTTTGTTCGCGAATGGTATTTCGCAGCTTACGCGCTGCTCTGCGTGCTTGCCTCTTTATTTATTTTTAAAGCTTACTGTCGCTACCTCTGCCCACTCGGTGCTTTTATGGCCATTGGTGGTTTCCTAAGGTTAAGCAAGTGGATCAAACGAAGAGAGGACTGTGGCTCACCTTGCCAACTGTGTAAGGTACGCTGCGATTATCAAGCGATTAAACCAACAGGTAAGATCACATATTCAGAGTGCTTTGGCTGCTTAGATTGCGTGGATATTTATGAAGATAAAACGCAATGTGTCCCACTGATCCTACAAGAGAAAGGTAGACGTCCAAGATCTAAGCAAGCAATTAACGCGGCGCAACCGCTTCACTTTAAACTGCAATAAGAAGGAAGATTATTATGTGCAATAAAGTAATGGTATTAGCAATGGCGTTTGTTACTTCACTCACAATGCTGTTTGCCGCACCTGCATTCGCACAAGACTATACAATCACCTTAAAAGGTAACGCCGATGAGTCTATTGAAATCGGTGTATTAACCACGACTCCTTCGGTGCAAGAATCAGAAAAGAAGGTTGTCGACTATAAGATAAAATTGCACACAAACGAATTTGAAGAACACTTCTTAAGTATGCGTCCCTTTAAATGCCTTCCTGCGGGTGAAAAACTCTGGTGCTACACGCCCTATCCTTACGACATTAAACGCCAAATATCAGCAGATGAGGTCACCGATCTTGAGTACGATTTAATTTTTGTCTGGAAGCCCAAAGGTGAATACGGCATCAACCTTTGGAACGGTGCTTATTACAAACTAGAATCCACAGAATCTGGTTGGAAAGGCACAATGCAAGAATATGATTTAAACATTTTGGGTATACCGCCAGAAGCGGGAGAGTTACGCCCCATACTGAAAAAGGACCTGCATGAAGCCAGCACAGAAGATCATTTTTTCCCGTTTATTGAGATCAAAAAAATTATCGAGTAATTGAAGATGCAATAAAGTTACTTAACCAGTAGTCCTTATCTATTACCTCAGAATCCATTGACGCTTGTTTGACTGCTACGCATAGACACTCTATGCTAGTCTCAAAACAACAAAAAATTCTGGTAATAGCTTGATTGCACGACCCAAATTTAACATCATGCATCCATTGTTTTATTTCAAGTTATCACCAGAAGACCAATTACTACAAGTACTACCAAGGAGATCATCAAATGCAGAAATCACTTCTCTTGAATGCTGAAAAATGCACCGGCTGCTTACAATGTGAGATGGCCTGTTCATACGAGCACGAAGGCATCTTCAACCCGGTTAAATCCAGCATCAAAGTCTTTAACTTCCATGACGAAGGGCGTTTTGTTCCTTATACATGTACACAGTGTGACGAAGCTTGGTGTATGACCGCTTGCCCAGTTGACGCCATTACACTAGACCCAACCACAGGTGCTAAAGTTGTTAATGACGCGACGTGTGTCGGTTGTAAAGTTTGCACAATTGCCTGCCCATTCGGCACGATCAACTACAACTCTTCAACTGGAAAAGTGACCAAATGTGACCTTTGTGGTGGCGACCCTCAATGTGTTGATGCTTGCCCAACTGGTGCTATCACCTATGTTGAAGCAGACGCAACTGGTTTTGAGCGCATGAAAAAATGGGCCAAAGCGACTGACACTGCCGGCGCGGTATAAGGAGATTGGATAATGGCTTGGACTAAAACAATATTACGTGTCAACTTAACGGAAGGCACTGTTACAAAAGAACCACTAAACATGGAGTGGGCTCAAGAATATTTAGGACAACGCGGTTTAGCGACTAAATATTTCACTGAAGAAGTATCACCAGACGTTGATGCACTTTCCCAAGAAAACACCATGATTTTTGCCACGGGTCCTCTAACAGGAACGATGGCTTCAACCGGTGCACGCTACTCAGTCATTTGTAAAAGCCCGCTCACAGGCGCAATGGCTTGCTCAAATTCTGGTGGTTATTTCGGAGCCGAGCTGAAGTCAGCGGGTTACGACATGGTTATCTTTGAAGGTAAGTCTCCTTCTCCTGTTTATCTTTCGATTATGAATGATGATGTTGAGCTGGTCGCAGCGGATGATCTTTGGGGCAAGACAGTTTGGGAAGCAGATGAAATGCTTCACAAAAAGCACCAAGACCCAGCATTAAGAGTAGCAGCGATTGGTCGCTCTGCTGAAAACGGCTGCTTGTACGCTGCTGTGGTCAACGATTTACATCGTGCCGCAGGACGTTCAGGTGTTGGAACCGTCATGGCTTCTAAGAACTTGAAAGCAATTACGGTTCGAGGCACCAAAGGTGTTGGAAACTTATTTGATGCAAAGCGTTTCATGACGTCTGTTGCTGAAGAGAAACAAGTACTCGCTGACAACGCGGTAACGGGTGAAGGTCTACCGGCTTTAGGTACTCAGGTACTAATGAACGTTATTAACGAAGTAGGTGCACTGCCGACTCGTAACATGAGTGAAGTACAGTTTG
>CALKXC010000456.1 GCA_938004025.1 uncultured Leucothrix sp.
GCACCGCACTTTACTGCTTGTTCAACGAGTGCCGGCGGTGCTTCTCCAATACCTAATTCTGACAGTATTCGCAGCGCGTTTTGATAAATTTGCTCTAGCTGCTGATCAGTCAATGGTTTGTACTGACCACCAACCGGACCCACAGGGCAAGGATCAATCTCTGGTGGTAATGCACGTTTAGCATGCATTATCTCCCGAGGGCTCATTTTTCCACGGCGGCGGCGTTTAGGTTTATTCTCAGGTGAATGACTGTCAGACATAGTATTACTCCACTAAGCACGTACCAATGAGTTTTCAGGGTCGAATAGGCACGTCTCAGTAATCACCGCTTCATAATGATCACCTAGAATACCCACTGTTAATAAGGTTCCGAGCTCTACAAGTTCTGGTTTCACAAAAGCGTAAGCAATGTTCTTTTCGACCCGATGCCCGTAAGCACCAGAGGTTATCGTCCCAATAATTTTCTCTTTGTCACCACTGATGTAAACCGAATCGCCCGCGTGCGCAGCGGCTATGTCACAATCAATTGTCATGGTCACCAATTTCTTTTTAAGCCCCGAAGCCAATTCTGTTTCAAGTGCTTGCTTACCAACAAACTCAGGCTTATCTAGTTTGACAAAACGATCTAACCCCGTTTCAATCGGGTTACGCTCGTACATCAAGTCAGCTTTCCAATGTAAGTAACCTTTCTCCATTCGCATGGATTCCGTCGCGTACAAACCAAAGCGTGATAGACCAAATGCGCCGCCCGCTTCATTGATCACTTTCCAAACCAAATACAGCTGCTCATTAGGAACATGTAACTCATACGCTAGTTCACCTGAAAAGCTCACCGACATGGCTAAGACTTTGGCATGAGCTAGCGTCATTTCTTTAGCACGTAGCCAAGGGAATGCTGCTTTTGACCAGTCGCAACGGGGCGATATCGATTGCAGTAGCTCACGAGCTTTAGGCCCAGCAACCACTAGTATTGTATGTGATGCAGCCATTTCTGTGATCGTGACCGTATCCGGTTTATAGCGATTCAACCAATCCAGATCATGCCATTCCGCTGCTGCTGCAGAACCATACCAATAGTGATCTTCACCTAGTTTAGTAATCGTCGCTTCAGTTAATACATGGCCGTTTTCGTTAAGTAGATAGCACAAGCTCACTTTGCCAATTTGTTTTGGCAGGGTACTGCAAGTCAGCTTATCCAAGAAAGCCGTTGCGCCTTCACCTTCAACGGAATATCGATTGAAGCCCGAGACTTCCATGATCCCAACGTTTTCTCGCAGAGCAGCAATTTCTTTAGCCACAACGTCTTGGGTCGGGGTAAATCGGTAGGAATGTTGGTCTTCAAAGTCTGGCGTTGGTTTGAAGAACAAGGCTCGCTCCCACCCATTCACCACACCCCAAGCCACATCTAGCTGATCTAATACAGGATACAATGGTGTGGTTCGTGCCAAACGCGCAGCGGGGCGATGCTCATGTGGCAAATGGTAATGGAATTCGTTTTGATAATCTTCAATCGCTTTAACACAGGTGTGTTCAGTGTTGGCATACTGAGTAAATCGACGCGGATCAAGTGACCAAGCGTCCCACTCACATTCATCATGTACAATCAGTTCTGCGAGGATTTTACCGTGCCCGCCACCTTCACCAATGCCTGCACGCAAACCAATAATGCAGTAGGCATTTTCTATCCCAGGGATTTGTCCTACTAGCGGCATTCCATCAATGGTGTAAGTAATCGGGCCATTAACAGTGGTGTGTATACCGGCTTCTTGCAGCGCTGGCATACGTTCAAAAATACGCTCCATATTATCCAAGCAGCGATCAAGATCTGACGGGCAAAGCTCTTTCGTAAAGTTAGGATCAATACCGTCCATACCAAAGGTTTTACATTCCTGCTCGTAAACTCCAACGAGCAAACCATTCTTTTCTTGGCGACTGTAAAAATCATCAAGAGGGTCTCTGATAACCGGCACTTGAAAGTCGAGAGCCTCAAGCTCAGGCAAGCTATCAGTAAGGAAATACATATGTTCCATAGAGGTAACAGGATGCTCCACACCCAACATGTTACCCACCTCATTTACACGATAACCTGTCGCGTTAACGACCTTCTCACAGGTGATGTCACCATTCTTAGTGTGAACGATAAACTCGCCATTGGCCTTTTTGGTGATATTTTCAACGGGGTTAAAGCGATAAACTGAAGCGCCCGCTTTCTTTGCAGCACGTGCCAAGGCAAAGGTTATTCCTGAAGGGTCAATATAGCCATCTAATGGGTCCCACCAAGCGCCTAAAATCTTATCGGTACTCAGCAAAGGATGACGCTCACCCACCTCTTCTGGGCCAATAAATTCCATATCGACCCCCATACCTTTGGCCATGCCGACGTAGTGCTTGTAAGTGTCTATGTGATCTTGCGTGTAGGCCGTGCGCATACCGCCAGTGATGTGGTAGTAAAATGGATGATCAGTATCTTTAGCCAACTCCTGATACAACTTGATACTGTGCTGCTTCAGCGCGATCATCGTTTGATTGCCGCCAAACTGCGTGACTTGTGCGGCGGCGTGCCACGTTGAACCTGAAGTTAGCTCGTCGCGTTCTACCAATGCCACATCAGTCCAGCCTAACTGGGTTAAATGATATAGCGTTGAACAACCGGCAATACCACCACCAATCACTACGACTCGAGCGTGAGAGTTCACTGAATCAGCCATTTTGTTTCCTCATCCTTGTTATATCTTGATAGGGTTTATCATCGTTAAAAACCTTACAGCTGACAACTTCAAATTTCTGAGCTATGGTTCAATTATTTAGAACTATAAGAGAGCTTATGAAACACACACTCCCTCCACTCGACAGCCTAAAAGTCTTCGAAGCAGCAGCAAGACATCTCAGCTTTAGTTTAGCGGCAGAGGAGTTATGCATCAGCAAAGGTGCGGTGAGTTATCAAATCAGGAAGCTTGAAACGCATATTCAAAGCTCGTTATTTAAACGCTACACGCGCCAGGTTTATCTCACAGAGTCAGGTCAGAACTTGTTAATGACGGTGCAAAATCAATTTTCAGAACTAGAGAAAACGCTCTCGCAAATCAACAACAATCAAAACGATCAACACATCACAATTGGCGCTACGACTTACGTTGCTGCCCGCTGGCTATCATCACGCATTGCACAATTTACCCAGCATCACCCAGACATTTATGTTGTGTTTAGACACTCAGTTAACTCATTAAATTTTAAACTACAGGATGTTGATCTAGCGATTCGTTGGGAAGCTAACAAAGAGATTAATAAATCGAGGCATAAGCTACATCTTGATATGCCTTTATTCCCTGCTTGCAGTCCTAAGTTATTAGAACGAATCAATATTAATCAGGCCCAATTACCGCTGGATGCATCCCTGTTAGGCCAAGAAAAATTCAATAATCTCCCCCTGCTTTGTGAAGATCGAAGCATTGATGATTGGCAGGTTTGGTATAACTTAACTGACTCACAACTCAATAACCCTAGGCACGTGATTAGCGATGCGAATGTGCGCGTTCAAGCAGCGATTGACGGTCAAGGTCTGATTATGGCTGACCAACTCATGCAAAATGAATTCGATAACGGACTGCTAGTTCCTCTATTCAAACAGCAGCTTACCGGCTACGGTTACACGCTGATGCTGTCTTCCACACAAAACAGCAATCCAAATGCGCAGTTATTGTACAAGTGGCTAAGTAGCCAATGAACGGATAGCTCAAAGTTGCATCACTGCTCAACTCAAACGATAATGGAGTCTTTAGTTACACTAACTTACCCCTATGAAATCACTCAATGAATGGTTGGCAGCTTATGCCGAATCTCATCAGAACCCACAAAATAAAAAGATCCATAACATTGCGGTTCCAGTTATTTTCTTTTGCGTCGTCGCACTGCTTTGGAAAATTTCATTTTTCTTATTCGTCCCCATCGCATTAGGAGCAATCTTTTTTTATTACACCATGGGACAGAAAGTTGCGATTGCAGGTGCTACAGCAATTGGCGCTGCGTGGCTGTTACAAATGATTATCGGGTTTGGATTTTTCACACTGCTTATCTTATTTGGACTTGCCTGGGCAGCACAGTTTTACGGCCATAAATTAGAGGGCGCAAAACCAAGTTTCTTCGATGATTTGAAGTTCTTATTAGTGGGCCCGCTATGGGTTGCTAAACCGTTACTCGACAAATACGAGATAAAATAATCACAAGTACTCATTACTGTAACTGAGCTTTCTTGAAAACGTGATGTTTCAAATCATTGGCCCGCTTTGGGCAATTGGACCAAGAAATTTAAGAAAATTTGATCTTTACTAATCAGCAAAAAGCCAAAAGTTTAAGATGATCTACGATTCCCGCAATCGAATAATCGTGGGAATCACAACCTCAATCGCGCTACCTTTGGCAGGCACATAACGGGGATAAATAGGATCGGCACGGTCATCCAGAATGTCCGTCCAGGCTAAGGTGCTATTCACAAATGCTTGAACACCCTCTTCGCCAAACCATTGATAATATCCATGCAAAACCGTCTCGACATATGACCACAAAATTGGTTTAGCAGGCTGCGCGTGCTCACCTTTAACATGCACATACATCTGAACATCATCTGGCTTCTGCTCATGATTTTGTAACGATGACGCTTCGGCGAGCCATTCGTCTTGAACAAGCACTCGACGGGCATAACCTACTTCCCGAGCATCAAGCTCTACCCAATCATTATTTGGGACTTTAGCCATCAAGCCCTGAATCTTGCTACTCCCATCAGGCACGACACTCAAGAAGGCATGCTCATAACTATCATTGTTAATCCACACACGCTTCCAACCGATCACCGAAGCAGGAGTAAAGGCTTCATAGCGATGCGTACCCGTATT
>CALKXC010000457.1 GCA_938004025.1 uncultured Leucothrix sp.
CTAAGTATTTCCCCAGACTACTTTTGATTATCTATAATCAATCAAAATTTCTAAGGAACATTCAATGTCTAAAGTCCGCGTTTTATTTATCTGCATGGGAAATATTTGCCGCTCCCCTACGGCGCATGGAGTCTTTCAACAAAAAGTTACCGAGCGTGGTTTAAACGATCAAATCGAAGTGGATTCTGCAGGTACTCACGCCTATCACATTGGTGAAGCACCGGATAAACGCTCCCAAGCCACAGCGGTTGCTCATGGCTATGATTTATCGGATCAACGAGCCAGGCAGGTGACTGTTTACGACTTTAATGAGTTTGATTATGTCATCGGGATGGATAATACCAATCATTACAACCTGTCTAAATTGGCCACTGAAGATGAACTCAGCAAAGTGCATTCGATGATGTCGTTTGCTAAAGATCGCAGTGAAACGGAAGTACCCGACCCCTATTATGGCGCTGACGGTTTTGAAAATGTGTTTGAAATGATCGAAGTGGCCAGCGATGGATTATTGGAACACATCATAGAGACGCAACTGAAATCATAGCGTATTCGTAAGGAAGTTATCTTAAATGGAAAGAGGATAACGCTGTGTTTATTAATAAAACAGTTTCTATTATCAGTTTAATAACGCTATCGGCCTGTACCACAGCACCGACGAGTCCAATTGACCTTGACCCTGTCGTCACCGCTAAAACTGCTGACAGTTATGAAATAACGGTCAGAGGCTTGCCGGGAAAAAGAGCGATTGATGTCGAGCGCGGTTTTCATGAAGTCGCCGACAAAACTTGCATTAATCAGGCCGGCTGGGGTGGATGGAAGATGCTCGATGGGACTTCCATAACACCTACCATGAACGCTGCCGGCCGCTATGTCGCTAAAGGACAAGTAGTTTGTAGTCGATAATCGACTTAGCGCTTAACGACACGCAAAACGACAAACTTCTTGTTGGAGTCAACCACTCGACAATTACCAAATAGCTTTTTCAGTTTGGACTGATAATCAAGATGACTGTTGGCAACTAACCAAAGCTCTCCACCAACTTGCAGGCAGCGCTTACTTTGGCTAAATAACTCCATGGCTGTTTGCTCACCAATAACGTGTTGCTGGTGAAACGGAGGGTTACATAACACAAGGTCAACAGAGCTATCTTCTATTTGCTTCAAGCCATCGTCGGTAATGAATTTAGCAGCACTAGTGTCATTATTAATGAGGCTTGAGTAGTTGTCTTGCGTTGATGCTATCGCCATATATGATTCATCAATAAACTGAACTTTGGCGTCTGCATGCATCTGTAAATAGCGTATTCCAAGCACGCCATTGCCACACGCTAGGTCGACAACCTTTTCAGCAGCGGGCAGGTGTTTGAACTGAGTTAGGAAGAACCTTGCCCCAATATCTAAGTGATCACGAGAGAATAAGTTTGCGTGATTGCTCAGCGTCATTTTCAACTCATCCACGGTATAACTTGTGGGATAAGGATTTTCTGGAATATTGAGTGCTGGATCAACTTTAGCAAACAGCAAACGAGCTTTTTTCTTGGCTAAAGAGGTAGTCACTGGCCCAACGTACTTTTCAAATAGCTGGAAAGCTGACTTAGGCAAGTGCTTGATCATACCCGCTGCGACGATAATCGCATCTTCCGTTAGCTGTGGACGCATTTTAATCAACTGATCTTCTAACAAAGCCATGGTCTTAGGGATTTTAATCAGCACTAAGTTCGGTGTTTGCTTTGGTGACTGCGTTGAGTCTAAATAGGCTACGGTGGATGCTTGCTCTGTAAAACCAGCTTCATAGTCATTACTGACAAGGTTTGCAGTGGTTGCAATATGACTCACTTTTGAGTCAGACCAACTCGTCACATCGTACTCACGTAAAGCACAACTCAACGCTCCGAATGAATCATTTATGACTAAAACCTGTGAGTCCTGCACTGGCAATTTTTGCTCGGCAATGTGTTCTAACAAGTACTCGTCTGCCGCATCCCAAGCCCGCAAAACATCTTGTTTACGCTGAGGCCAGCGCTTGAGAATTAATTCACCAAAAGGTGAAGATAGCTTTTCCATTTAAATGATTACCAGTAGCTTATTGCATCGGCATAGATATTTTCCAAATCCACCAAGTTACTCTCTCTTGGTGCATTGGAAATTGCTCGGGCTTGTCTCACGGATGAGGCCGCCATGGCTTTTATATCTGCGGAACCGAAACCTACACCACTTAAGCCATTAGGCATATGAGTTTGTTGCATTAATTCAATCATACGCTTAGAAAGCACTTCACCGGCATCTTCAAGCCCTGCTCCCTTCTGATCTGCTTGGAGGAAACCTGCTGCTTCGAGGTGTCGCTCGGGCGTCGCTTCTGCGGTATATCTAAAGCAGGCCGGTGCACTGACAATCACGCTTACGCCATGCGGTACAAACGGCGTTTTAACATCATAATCTTTAGTCGTGATGTCTCGCATCAAATGAGTCACGCCGTAAGACAGCGCATGTGGCATATGCGTGCCAGAGTTACCAAACGCCATTCCTGCAAGGGACGCTGCCCACATTAACTGATCACGTGCTTCTTGATCAGACGTATCATTCACCGCTCTATCAAGATAGGTACCGGCAATTTGCAATGCTTTGGTCGCTGCTAAATCACTCCAAGGGTTTGCCCCCTGAATCAGCTGCCTTGCATTAGGGTTTTCAACAGGAGCCCATTGTGTGTAAGCCTTTGCGGTATAGCACTCCAACGCGTGACTTAATAAATCAAATCCCGTCGAAGCAATCACATTAGAAGGCAGAGTGTCACAGCACTCAGGGTCAATCACTGCTTGATCTGGCAACATCAGAGGTGAAGCAATCACAAACTTTGTATCCAAGTCCCGCAGGCGCACCACGGCAATTGAAGTGCATTCCGAACCTGTTCCTGACGTTGTTGGGCAAGCAATGTGCGGTAACAGTTTTTCTGTAATGGTTTTTGATTCACCGATAGGTTTTGCAAAAAATGGTTTTAATACGGAGTTATGCTTGGCGCAGACAGCTGCTGCTTTTGCTGTGTCGATAACGGAGCCACCACCCACCGAAATCATCCCGTCAAAGTTGCCGCCATTAATAAACGCCGCGCCCTGCTCCACACAAAAATCATCGGGCTCGATGCGAATATCTGAGAAGATTTCAAAAGCGATGCCCGATGCCGTGAGCGACTGCTTAACCGTTGCCATATAGCGACTGTCGAGCAACCCACCATCGGTAAACAAAGCAACTTCGGTCATGCCAAGCGACTGTGCTCGCCTACCCACTTCGGACAAGGTGCCGCGGCCAAAAGTAACTTTAGGGGTGGCAATAGTGAAGCTAGTCGCCCCATGATCACAAGGTGCAAAATATTGACAGGCCATAAAGACTCCTTAGCTATTGGATATTATTTAAGGTTCTCGGGACACGCCACTACCGGCGCATCGTTCAGCAGTTGCTGGTAATGAATATTCACTTGGCTCAAGTCTATTTTATTCAAAAAGCTCGAATATGTCAGATACGCCAGTAAAAAGCGTAGGTCTGAAGCCCAAGGTGGTAGATAGGTTGCGGGCTGGCATAAGTCCATACTCGCAAGCTCACACAAAACAGGAATATTTTCTAAGTCCAGCTTGCCACAAAACAGCATGCGTAACACATCGGTGCGTTTTGTAGCGACCATAGAACGCATGAAATTATGCACTCTAAGCAATCCATCGAGGTAGACGATGTCTTTTGTGAAAGGCACGCCGCCAGTTAATGTACCACCACGAAACACTCTGCGAGTGTTTTCAAAAGACTGGTCTGGCTCACCGATTCTATCGAGGAAATATTGGTAAACCTGTAAGAAATCAGCCCCATCAACGGCCATTTGAATGGCAATGACGCGATCTGCCAATCGATGCATTCTGTCTATGTCCATAGAGCCTGTAATAAACTCTGCGAATACTGCCAAACCTTCCTGTGTTCTTGTGGTGCCAGGGTAACTGGAAGCAAGAATCTTCAAGTCCGGCTGATTTCGACCGTTTAATGAAGTGGCTACGTGAACATAAGCTTCATGATTAATGAGCTGCTGGATGTCTTTGTCAGTGAATTTTGCCCCACGACGAATACGGATTCGGGTAGCGCCGGCCAAGGCATTGGCAGACAAAGTATCAACCACGCTAACTTCTGGCGCATTATCAGCAAACATGGATTGCGTGGCTTTGTGCATGGCTGCCGCCACGGTATCGGCGTCAATGGCTGCAACATCAGGTTCGCCAAGATCTATCGTGTCGAAACTCGCAAACAAATCGGCTAGCTGATTGGCTAAACCTAATGAGGTATTTGTTTGATCCACCAGTGGGCTCGTTGGCGTTCCGTATAGGTCACAGGAGTATTTGTAAAAGTCTGGAGTCGCGGTACTTTGTAGTAGCTTTGCGGTGTTTTCAAGGTCTTGGGCAATACCTAGTAGCCATTGATCAATGGGGTTATTTGGGTTGAGTTTGGTACGAACGGCTTCAATGATATTGAGCGTTTCGGTCGCATCAAACTTTTCATAACTTACAACCGGAAGCTCTTTGGCATTGTTAGCAAAAAACTGCTGTTTGATTGATGCGTCCCAACTTAAATGCCCCAATACACGCAATGACCGTGATGCTTGATAAAGCTGATCAGAAACGTTGCGAATTCTTTGCTTTTCTTTTTCTAGGCTCATTCAGAACCGTCCTTTTTACTCTCGTTTTCTTCTGGAATTTCAACATCATCGGAACTATTTACATTGTCAGCTGCTTCAATTTCCTCAGATAACTCACTTGCCTCTTCTTCCTCATCAGAGTCTAAAGAAGTTTCATCTTTAGTTTCTTCTGATTCACCTTCTACCGGCTTAGCCAACTCCGGATAGATTTCATCTATATTTTTGAGCTCAGATAGCGCGGGTAAGTCGTCCAAAGAATTCAAGTTAAAGTAATCCAGCAACTGACTTGTCGTTCCAAACAATTCAGGCCTGCCCGGCACTTCTTTATGCCCGACAACTCTTATCCATTCCCGCTCAATTAAAGTTTTAATAATATTAGAGCTAACAGCAACGCCACGAATCTCTTCAATCTCTGCACGAGTGGTAGGCTGCCGATACATTATCAGCGCTAGTATCTCAAGCAATGCACGTGAATAACGCGGTGGCTTTTCATCCCAATGCTTGGAGACCCAATCTTTATATTCAACGCGGGTTTGGTAGCGAAAACCGCTGCCAACCTCAACCAACTCAAAACCACGACCGTCACAACGTTCTTGAAGCGTCTCAAGCGCACTGCGAATATTGGCTCGGCTCGCTTTATCTTCGGGTTGAAAGTAATGCATCATTCGTTCAATCGTCATCGGCTTCTCAGCACTGATCAATATCGCTTCTAGCACGCAGATGAGCTCATTATTTTTCATCAATCTGATCCTCATCATCGCCATAGTCTTGGTCAATATTCATATCAAGATTGGCATGATTTTCTTCTGATGCGGTTACCGGCTTCACGTAAATTGGCTCATAAGGATCCACTTGGACCAAATCAATCACTCTAGATTTTAATAACTCCAGCACCGCCAGAAAAGTAACAACAATTCCTAAGCGCCCTTGGCCTTCGATTAGCAGATGTTCAAAAGAAACAAACTCTTTTCCTATCATTCTATCCAAAACCTGAGTCATTCGTGCACGCACAGAAATCGTCTCACGTTTGATTTGATGATGCACCTTGAGGTCAAGGCGTGACAACACTTCGTTAAACACTCTAAGTACTTCATCCAGCTCAATATCGGGCAGTGGAATATCTTTTTTTGAAATGATGGGAGCGATTGTTAATGGTAAAAAATCGCGTTCCGAACGTGGTAAATCATCCACATCTTCAGCTGCTTGCTTAAAACGCTCATATTCTTGTAAACGCCGCACCAATTCTGCGCGAGGATCTTCCTCGTCATCAACATTTTCGCGTTGAGGCAGCAACAATCGGGATTTTATTTCAGCAAGCAACGCCGCCATCACGAGATATTCTGCAGCTAGATCGAGGTTTTGCTGTCGCATAACTTCGACATACGCCATGTATTGCGTAGTGATTTCAGCTATGGGGATATCGAGGATATTTAGGTTTTGTCGCCTAATGAGATAGAGCAACAAATCAAGCGGGCCTTCAAAACTTTCTAATATGACTTCAAGCGCATCCGGAGGAATGTATAAATCCTCCGGAAAAACAGTGATCTTCTCACCCTGCACGATGGCTAGGGGCAACTCCTGCTGAACAGGTTGCGTAACGGAAGGATCAGTAGCAGCGCTCAAAATATTCCTAGTGACTAATTACGGTCTAGCGAAGCGCATGGCTTCAACCACATCGTCTAGTGTTTCGCGAGCAACGTCTCGTGCCGCTTCACTACCGTTGCTGATAATATCGCGAACGAGCTGACGGTCCTGTTCAAACTCTTCCGCACGCTCACGCATCGGCGCTAATTCAGTGATGACAGCGTCAACGACCGGTTGCTTGCATTCCAAACAGCCTATGCCGGCTGACTTACAGCCCTGAACAACCCAATCTTTCGTTTTATCATCAGAATAGACCTCATGCAGTTGCCATACTGGGCATTTGGCAGGATCACCAGGATCGGTCAAACGGACTCGCGCAGGATCAGTTGGCATTTTACGAAGCTTAGTCTCAACATCGGCAGGCGTTTCACGTAGCGCAATGGTGTTGTTATAAGACTTAGACATCTTTTGCCCATCAAGCCCTGGCATCTTTGAAGCAGGCGTTAAACGAGCCAAAGGCTCAGGCAAGATAATGCGACTGTTGCCTTCAAGATAGCCAAACAAGCGCTCTTTGTCGCCAACAGAAATGTTTTGTTGAGATTCCAAAAGTGCTTGCCCAACACCTAGCGCCTCAGCATCACCCTGCTCTTGGTAAGCTTTTCGATAGTTGCGATAGGCTTTAGCGTTGCGCTTACCCATCTTTGCAATTGCTTCTTCCGCACGCTTTTCAAAATCTGGCTCGCGACCATAAATATGGTTAAAGCGACGGGCAATTTCACGGGTTAGCTCGATATGAGATACCTGATCTTCCCCCACAGGAACAAAGTCGGCCTTGTACATAAGGATGTCAGCCGATTGCAGTAATGGATAGCCAAGGAACCCATAAGTTGCCAAATCTAATTCACGAAGCTTAGCCTGCTGGTCTTTGTAGGTTGGCACACGTTCCAACCAACCAATCGGCGTCATCATAGACAGCAACAGGTGCAATTCTGCGTGTTCTGGCACTTTTGACTGTAAGAAGATGGTCGCGGAACTAGGGTTAAGGCCCGCTGCCAACCAATCGATGACCATGTCTTCAACATGATTAGGCGTTTGGCTAGGATCTTCATAATGAGTCGTTAGTGCGTGCCAGTCTGCCACAAAAAAGAAACATTCATAGTTAAGCTGCATTTCCACCCAGTTTTTGATCACCCCATGATAATGCCCGAGATGTAAACTGCCCGTAGGACGCATGCCAGAAACGACACGCTCGTTTTGCGTTAGATTGGTACTCAAGAAAATGCTCTCATTTGTTTATTGTTGGGTTCCGACTAAAAGCGCTTAAACACTCTTCAGTTTCAGATTGTATAAGCTTTAAAAAGGTGTGTGAATTAATTCTTCAGCTTGCTCAATGTTTCATCAACCAATGGGTATCGCCCTTGCCTTCTCTTAGCACCACTGGTTGATCATCAGTGAGATCAATCACGGTGGTTGGTTCATGCCCACTGTAACCGCCGTCAATAATCAGGTCGATATGGTTTTCAAGCTGCAGCTGTATTTGCTGCGGATCAGTCATTGGAAAATCTTCACCCGGTAACATTAAGGTACACGACATCAAAGGCTCTTGTAGTTCTTCTAATAAGGCCATAACTATAAGGTTATCCGGTATTCTTAAGCCAATGTTTTTACGCTTTGGGTTTAGTAAACGTCTGGGGACTTCGCCGGTTGCGGGTAAAATGAACGTGTAAGGACCTGGTGTTTGTGACTTAAGTAAGCGGTAATTAATGTTGTCTACCTTAGAGTACTGGGATATCTCCGACAAATCCCGACACACCAAGGTGAAGTTGTGATGCTTATCCAACTGCCTAATGCGCCTTATCCTTTCAGCCGCCTGCTTGTTACCGAGATGGCAACCAATGGCGTAGCTGGAATCAGTCGGATATACTACAACACCGCCCTTGTGTATAATTTCTACAGCTTGGGCGATTAGACGTCGCTGTGGATTGTCTGGGTGAATATGGTAGTACTCGCTCATTGAAGTGCCAAGTGACTGAAAAAAAGGACTATTCTACACCATGGAATTTTAGGATTGTATGCTTGATGCAGATGATTGGATAAATAATCGCATTATATGAATAATCATAAGATTTAACACACCATTTAGAGGAAGAACATCGATGCTTTACGCCGTGATAGCTCAAGACGTAGCCGATAGCTTAGAAAAGAGAATGTCAGCTCGTCCTGCCCATGTTGAAAGGCTTAACGCTTTAAAAGATGATGGCCGGTTGATTTTAGCAGGCCCACATCCGGCAATAGACAGCTCTGACCCTGGTAGCGCTGGGTTTAGTGGTAGTTTGATCGTTGCTGAATTTGAATCGTTAGAAGCGGCTCAGGCATGGGCTGATGCCGACCCTTACATTACTGCGGGCGTTTATGACAGTGTCGTTGTAAAACCCTTCAATAAAGTTTTACCTTAAAAACATTTCAGGATAATAAAGAATGACAATTAAAAAAATAGTACAAGTTGCATGGGCTAACCTTTTCCTTTTTGGGATGCTGTCATCAACAGCCATGGCAGATTCACATGCTGCTAAAGCCGAAGAGATGGCAGTTGTTGCCGTGGTTAATGGAACTGAAATTACCCAAGATGTTTTGACAAACTACCTCAGCGTTGTACAGCGTTCAGAAAACAACAAAATCAATGATCCAAGAACGGCTTTGGATGATTTAGTGGCGACTGAACTTGCTCTTCAAGAAGCAAGTAAAACTGACATTCTTTCTCGTGAAGATGTTAAACAACGCATCAAAGACTTTACCCGTAACGTACTGCTAACAACTTGGACTAAAGAAAAAGTTGAAAGCTTTGACATTAGTGATGAAGACGTTCAAAAGTCATACGATGAGCGCATAAAGAAAAATGCTGATGATGAGTATAAAGCGCGCCACATCTTGCTAAAAACGGAAGAAGATGCCAATGCAGTCATCAAAGAAATCACGGGCGGAGCTGACTTTGTAAAACTCGCTGAAACCAAATCGACCGGCCCATCTGCTTCAAATGGTGGTGACTTAGGCTGGTTTAAGTCTAGCACAATGGTAAAAGAGTTCGCTGAAGCCCTTAAAACCATGAAAAAAGGCGATGTCTCAAGCGCTCCTGTCAAAACCAACTTTGGTTGGCACATCATCAAAGTTGAAGATATTCGCCCGACCAACCTGCCTGATCTTAAGACCGTTAAACCTCAGCTAAGCCGTATTATTGCCCAGCAAAAGATGATGGCATTCATGGACAAAATGAGAGAGTCTGCTGATGTTAAAATTATGCTACCTGAAGTGAAAGCAACGGCAACAGAAACTACTGAAGCCCCAAAATCGGAATAAATATGAAAGCTGCCTGGAAAACATTTCTAGTTGAACAAGGTGCTGAATTTGAAGGTGAGCATCTCGTATCATTTGGTAATCCAAATCGTGAAAGACGCATTGCCCC
>CALKXC010000458.1 GCA_938004025.1 uncultured Leucothrix sp.
TAGCTGATAAGTCTGTAACGCTTAGCTGGGTTTGTTAGTATTTATACATACTCTTATTGAGCACATGTGAACCTGATGGACGCACCAGAACTAAATACTATCCCAATTCCCTATCTATTTGAAACCGTAGCTTTTTTGTTGACGGTCGTCATAATCGTTCCGTTATTTAAGCGGATCAATGTTAGCCCCATTCTTGGATACCTTGCCATTGGAGCACTTATTGGACCGCACAGTTTATCAATCGTTTCTAATGTCGAAGATGTAAGCCACGTTGCTGAGCTAGGAATCGTCTTTCTGCTATTTACTATTGGACTTGAACTTTCCTTTGAACGGCTCCGGTCCTATAGAAGATTGATTTTTGGGCTAGGTGCCGCTCAGGTAACCGCATCAACCTGTGCCATTGGTGGAATCGCTTATTACTGGGGGAATAGCCCTGAAGCCGCACTAATCATTGGTCTATGCCTCGCACTCTCATCCACCGCTATGGTGATGCAGTTATTGACCGAACGTGATGAAATCACTACCTCGCACGGACGTGCTAGCTTCTCAGTGCTACTGTTTCAAGACTTGGCCGTCGTGCCTATATTAATTCTCTTACCGGTTTTAGCGGCGGAAAATAATGAAACGATCTGGTTGGACTTGGGCTTTTCTCTACTAAAAGCCGTTATTGCAATTGGGGTTATCCTCTTACTGGGTCGATTGGTATTTAAACGCCTATTCCATATTGTAGCCAAAACGCGCAATGTCGATGTGTTCACCGCCATGATTTTGCTGTCCGTTTTAGCCACCTCACTGCTCACCGCTTATGCAGGGCTTTCATTGACTTTAGGTGCATTCTTGGCCGGTCTATTGTTAGCCGAAACCGAGTTCCGTCATCAAATCGAAAGCGAAGTGATGCCGTTTAAAGGTTTACTGCTCGGGCTTTTCTTTATGAGTGTCGGCATGATGCTCGATTTCTCGTTAGTCATTGATCAAGCGGGACTTTTGATACTAGCGCTAATCGGGTTGATCATATTGAAATCCATCATTGGCATCGCCTTAGCGCGCTTTTTTGGATTACAAATGCAGGATGCTTTAAGAGTAGGGCTATATTTGTCTGAAGCAGGTGAGTTTGCCTTTGTACTGATCGGTCAAGCAATGACCGTCTATAATTTAATCCCTGTTGAAATCGGTCAGTTTATGGTGATTCTAGCGGGCCTTTCAATGGTGCTAACACCACTTCTTGTTTATCTCGCAGGCCAACTAAGCAAACAGTTCTCACCACAGGATCAATCGCTATCGTCTGTAAAGATTATTGATGGAAGCCTCAACAATCACGTTATCATTGCTGGGTATGGCCGAGTAGGAAAAACGGTTGCTTCAATTTTAAAACAGCAGTCCGTCGACTATGTTGCGCTAGACTTAAATGCTGACAGCGTCAGACATTGCCAAGTCTCTGGCGAACCAGTTTACTATGGTGATGCAGCTAGAGCAGATGAGCTTAAACAGATTGGGGCTGACCGCGCCAAGGTCATGCTCATTACCTTAGATGAGCCATTGGCAGCGCTAAGAATCGTGCAAGCTGTCAAAGAGCTTTGGCCGGGACTAACTATTTTAGTTCGAGCAAGAGACGCTGAACACAGTGCCGAACTTTACAGGCACGGAGCAGATGCCGTCATGCCTGAAACGATTGAAGCGAGCTTACAACTTGCTTCAATGGTTCTTGAAAGGGTTGATACTGATGAAGAAGCGATCAGCGAATGCTTAAATAAAATTCGTGAATCTGGCTACCAACAGATCAATGCTAGTTAGCTTTTAATGAGAATTTCAAAAGGCCGTTACATCAAAGAACGGCCCATCTTGATACGCTTATTTAATCAGTCTTGTTTCAGGATACGTCGCATGCCATCCGAACCAAAACGCTCGATGATAAGGCAATGCATTCAAACGTCGACCATCATTCTCAGCAGTAAGATCACCTTCAGTTAGAGTCCAACGATTGCCTTGGCTATCCGTCACTGTGCTATCCCGGTCGTAACTCACAAACTCCACTTCTTTAGGGTCGTAAACCCGATTGGCCCCAGACCTATCAGTAAGAATTAACAGCTTTTGGCGGCCTACGTTGTTTTTATACAGCGGGTTCTTATTCAAAAACGCCGTATCAATGGCCAGCTGCTGTTTTGGCGAAGCAGGAAAACGCAGTGCCAAGACCTCTTGCTTGTTTTTCAATCGAGTATCTGCAAACGGTGTGTTAAACATCAACTCATGAGTGGCGAAGTATTGGCCGTATGCGGCTCCTTCCCCGTAGTCGCGTCGATGCCCAGTATCAGGGGATAGGACAGTGGTTTTAGGATGCCTGCGCTTCCATTCCCCCCAAGTCGTAGTCACTACACTTAAATGCTCTAGCGCGATTCCTTTATCAACCAATGGTCCTAATACAGGCTCTCCTTTGATGGTATTCCAGAGTGACTGCGTTGCTTGGTCGTACATTAACTTATTCGAGCGATAGAGGAACCCACTAGTGCCAAGATTATATTTTTTACCTTTAAAGGTAGTTTTATAAGGGATTACTGTTCCACACAACGTACAGTAAACCCCTGCAATGTCGACACCTCCAATCGTATCAACAAACATCTCGTGCCACGCCAAAATTCGCTTTGGGTAAGCTCTTGCATCGCCATTTATTTCAATCCCAAAAACAACGTTACTGTTTTCCAGATAATTTGCTTGCTTGGCAGACAGCATCTTAGGGTTACGCAGCGGAGGAATACCGTCTTGAACCACCCCACCCCAACGAATTTCGTCTAACCTGATTCTGGCTGAAGCTTGGCGATCACGAAAATAACGATCGAACTTTGGGTCGATATTTCGATAGACGTTTGCTTTAAAATTAGCGTAATCACCAGAAATGGCTTCAGGCTGATTCCATAACCAGAAATACCACTGATTCATGTCACTACCAAAGCTCTGTCCTGTCTTTTCTTGTAGCAACGAAATCAGTTTTTGAGCCCCAAATGAATTGCGGGTATAAGCAATCGTTTCTAAAATCTGAGGGATGTTTTGAGGCTGCCAGTTTGCAGCCAAAGAGTCGATGGCTTGATTGACACTAGCGGGCTCTCCCGAGCCAAGAATAGTGACGAGTTGTTTTTGCAATGAAGCACTGTCTACTTCTTTCGCTCCAACACCGACCTGCAAACCAACAAGCGCTGTGGTAATGACAACTG
>CALKXC010000459.1 GCA_938004025.1 uncultured Leucothrix sp.
AGACGACAATCCAGGCGTTGATGGCCTAAAAGTTGAAGTTAAGGATGGCGTAGCCACAATTAAGGGTGAGGCAAAATCCGCCTCCGCCTATGAAAAAGTAGTCCTCATGGCCGGCAATGCGTTAGGTATTGAAGAAGTCAGAGCAGATGAGCTAAGTGCTCCTGAGCAAACGATTGAAGTTCAGTACTACACAGTAGCTAAAGGTGACAGCCTTTGGAAAATCGCTGAAAAATTCTACGGAAACGGCAGCAAATACACCGGCATTTTTGAAGAGAACCGTGAGGTAATCAAAGATCCTGATTTGATTTTCCCTGGACAAAAGATTCGTATCCCAATGGACCAGTAATCGAGTCTTAATTGACCATTAAAAAAGCCGCTAATTTAGCGGCTTTTTTATGGGATCCAAGTAATTACGACTTTAGCAATGGCTTCCACCAGCCGGGATTATCCAGATACCAGTCAACAGTTTTAACGATACCCGTTTCAAAGGTTTCTTTAGGCGTATAACCCAATTCACGCTGACTTTTCCCCGCATCAATGGCATAACGCCAATCGTGGCCTGCACGGTCAGTGACATAAGTAATTAAATCGATAGAAGCTCTACCTTGAGCAGGAGTCGCATCAGGATATTTTTCACTCAACTCAGGTCGTTCAGCAAATCGCTTATCCATGATTTCACACAGCAACTTAACAATGTCAATATTAGTCCACTCGTTGTGTCCACCAATATTATAAACCTCTCCCAGCTTATCCTGCTTCAGGATTAAATCGATGCCTCTCGCGTGATCTTCTACATACAACCAATCCCGAATATTTTTTCCATTTCCATAAATCGGCAATGGCTTATCCGCCAATATATTGCTCAAGCACAGCGGGATTAGCTTTTCCGGGAACTGATAAGGCCCATAGTTATTTGAGCAGTTGCTAGTCGTGACATTTAAACCAAATGTATGGTGGTAAGCCCTTACAATATGATCTGAAGCAGCTTTACTGGCTGAGTAAGGTGAATTGGGTGCATAAGCATGCTCTTCCGTAAATGCAGGGTCATCATCACCCAAAGTACCGTAAACTTCATCAGTCGACACATGGTGAAAACGATGATTTGGATTGGCGGTTTCAGGTGAATCTATCCAAATTTTGCGCGCCGCTTTCAATAAGTTGTGCGTGCCAACAATATTGGTTTCTATAAAGACATCGGGGCCTGAAATAGAACGATCAACATGACTTTCAGCAGCAAAGTTAACAATCGTGTCTAATTCGTACTTTACCATCAACGATTCAACTAACGCTTGATCACCGATATCCCCTTTTACAAAGTGAAGTTTTTCGTTCTGCTTAATATCATCTAGGCTCAGCTCATTACCCGCATATGTCAGAGCATCCAACACGACAACCGTATCAGCCGGGTAATTCTCCAACCAGTAATAAACGAAATTTGCGCCAATAAAGCCCGCACCACCCGTTACTAAAAGCTTATTCATATTTTTATCCCTACGTTAATTCAGTCATCATTTTTCTTAAGGCAACGCGCCAGTGCTCTCCTGAAAGGCTTAAAGCCTCCCAAGTCTGTGTTTTGTCCAACACACTATAAGCAGGCCTACTCGCAGGAGTAGGATAGTCTGCTGTGGTTAGGGGTTTTAGTTGAATTTGATTATCGAGCAGACCTAGCTGTACACCCTCTTCCATGATCGCTTGTGCGAAGTCATACCAACTGGCCACACCTGCATCAGTCCAATGATGCAAACCCACTGCATCAACTTCTAATGCTTTCCAAAGAGAATTTGCTAAACCGTGTGCCCAAGTTGGAGTACCAATTTGATCCGCAATCACTCCAAGCTCAGCACGACCCGCCATAAGCCGTAACATCGTTTTAACAAAGTTTTCGCCATGAGAAGAATATAGCCATGCGGTACGCACTATATAGGCCTTGTCTCCTAAAACCTCCTGAATAGCTAATTCGCCATCTAGCTTCGAGCGCCCATAATAGCCTTGTGGATTACAGGCACTATCAGGTGAAATGGGAGAGTACGCGTCCCCTGAAAAAACAAAATCGGTAGAAACCTGAAGCAGCTTAATTTCATGATCAGCTG
Source organism: uncultured Leucothrix sp. (assembly GCA_938004025.1). Taxonomy (GTDB): domain Bacteria; phylum Pseudomonadota; class Gammaproteobacteria; order Thiotrichales; family Thiotrichaceae; genus Leucothrix. The sequence continues at coordinate 2,091 of CALKXC010000459.1, forward strand.
CTGCTTGCGCCAAGTTTTTAGCACCAATTGCATTAATAGCTGCAGCCAGATCCTTTTCTTCTTCAGCTTTATCCACTGCGGTATAAGCAGCCGCGTTTATGATTGCATCCGGCTGATGAAGAGCCACAAAGCTTGCAACTGTTGCTTCATCACTGATATCCAATTGCTCTCGAGTGGCAGGGATGACCGAAATATGCTCTGGGGCGGTACGTTGTAATTCAAAACCCAACTGGCCACCAGCACCGGTGATAAGTACTTTCTTGTTCTGATTCATTATTTTCCTGATCTACAGTCAACTGCTTGGGGATTTTACGTGACCGTCAAAACTATTCAATGCTTAATCATTATCCCGCCGCCTGAACTTGCGCCCAGCAAATGCGGACAATGACCCCCTCAACAGGTTTAACTCACTACGGGTGATTTGAATTCGACCATAAAGACGGCGAATACGGCGCATCAGATATCGCGGGTTATCCGGGTCCAAAAAATCGGTATCGATCATGAGCTTTTCTAACTGCGAATAAAAACCTTCCATATCTTTGGCGCTAACAATCTCTTCATCCAAAGTACCGATTTGTTTCGCTTCGTTTACCCCATCAAGATGAGCCACTCGACACTCATAACTTAAAATCTGAACGGCTGCCGCTACATTTAGCGAGCAGTATTCAGGATTACTGGGGATATGGACTAACTGATGGCAAAGCGCTAACTCTTCGTTAGTCAGCCCAGTTCTCTCACGACCAAAGACAATGGCTACTTTTCCTTTCGCGCTGTTTTTATTGGCAATCACACCACATTCCCGTGGCTCAGAGATAACCCAACGAAGAGTACGTTGAGACCTCGCGCTGGTGCCAATTATAATTTTACAATCCCCCACTGCTTCCTCAAGCGTCTCAACCACATCAGCACTTTTCAATATATCGTCTGCACCGGAAGCCATTGCTTCTGCCTGATCATCTGGAAAGCGTGACGGTTTGACTAAACACAAGTCACTTAAACCCATTGTTTTCATGGCTCTAGCAGCTGCACCAATATTTCCGGGGTGTGATGTTTGAATTAATACAATTCGGATATTGCTTAAGCTCATAATCTGCTATCCTGCGCGGCAATCATTGTCGTCAAAAAAGTCATATACCATGCACCCTATGCTTAATACCGCTACAGCGGCTGCCTTAAAGGCAGGAAAATTTATTTTACAACAAACCCAACGCCTCGATCAGCTCACAATCGAGAGTAAAGAATTAAATGATTTTGTTTCTGAGGTAGATCGCACCGTTGAAAATGAAATAATAAGTTCTTTAAA
>CALKXC010000460.1 GCA_938004025.1 uncultured Leucothrix sp.
TTATTTAGCATTTGTTGAATATATGTTTTAGCTTGTGCTAAACTTACTCCAACGCTTAAGAAACAAAGCACGGAGCAGCAAATGTTAAACACAGTCCAGACAGCAAACACAGCGACTATCGAAAACCAGATGGTTGTCCCAAGGATCGACCTTGGCGCGGCTACTGAGCTTGCCGAATCCCCTGACGCTGCCTACTTGGCAATCACAGTCACAAAGCTAGTCTTTGCAATGACGCCGCACGATCTTCAGCAAGTCGTCGACCTGTCAGATGTCAAATACGGTACTGACGCTAGCTACCTATCAAACTGGCGCGCAGCGGTTATTGACGCGATCACTACCGGCGTAAACGATGACAAGGAATGGGCGCTGGAGTATGTCCGATGAGCACCCAAACAATCATCGGCGCTATCCACAAATACACCGAAAACTCCCCGATTGATCAGATTGAATCCGACGCGCTATCCCTGACTCAATTTGCATTGGCTGAAGCGATGATGGAATTGAGTAAGGCTCAGAGATTATCGGTTGTTGATTCTGTTAGCGCTGAGATTTTGGATCGGAGTGAGAGTCGTTTGGAATCAACTGTTGAAGCTGCGAGGAATGTCGCATGAACATCGACAATATTGTTTTAGGGGTTGGAGTTGTCTGCTTATTTGTTGGTTGGTTGATTGTTGATGGAGGAGTTTTGGGATGAGGACTGAAATGCAAACACAAGTAATTCACGCATGGATTTACAACCCAGACAATGCTTTGTTCAAAGGCCAGAGTAAGAAAGCTGCTCTATATAAGATCCACTGCGAAAAGCCCGATGATTGCGATCTGCGAACACAGCGCAATTCATGCTTGCTTCAAAGCGGAATGGGGAGTTGTAGATTTGGCAGAAAAACAGCAAAGGAAGGCTATACGAAACGAGCGCGGAGTTATTACACATGGATGAGCAAGGTGAAATCAGACAATGCGGATTACTTTGACACCCTTTCTAGCAGCAATTACAGGGGAATTTTTAAAGCGCAGGATTATTGGTGTTTACCTTATCCATACATGAGCGGTATTTGGGGTAATGGTTATCCGCTTGAGAGTGAATGGGTTGCAAATGGCGACATGAATGCCGGGCTGTTAGAGAAAGTGTGTAATGCAAAACCAAGCGCAATGATGGGCGGCGTCATTAACAAATATCAAGATGAAGTTGTGCCCAAATTCATTCACGACTTAAAAACACATTATCCCGATCTGTTCGAGCTACTTCCCGATGAGCGAAAATCCGTTGATATTTCCTTTATTGGCCGAAAAGCCGACATATCCACATGCGCCAAAGGCAAGTACAAAATGGGCACTAATTATTGGGAGTGGGATGGTGAAAAGTTAATTGGTAGCTCAATGCTATTTCAGCCCGCCAAGGGTGAAATCCGAATAGAGATAACGCCCGAGAAAGGTCAGCCGGTCGAGATCACGGATAACAGTCAAGTCTCTTCTGAAACTGTTTTTTTGGATTGATACGAAAAATGAAAACCCATACAAACATCCTAGCCGTCCCAACAGACCGCGAACGCCTAAAGAAACGCAAGGCTATCAAAGACGGAACCGCGCCTTTCAGAAAGTCGAACAAGGTGCGGAAGGTTAATTGTGATTTACCGTTTACGGTTGATCTAGACACATTAGAAAACGAAAAATTAAACGGAGTTATAGATAAATGAAAAACGAACTTGCAGAAGTACAAGAAAACAACGTTGTGCCAATTACACAAGCCGGTGTATCTCCCATCGTTCAGGCAATGATGCAGGGCAATGTCAATCCAGAGCTTATCGACAAGATGCTGGACGCGCAGGCAAAGTATGACGCGATGGAAGCTAGGAAGGCGTACAACGCGGCCATGACTGGCTTTCGTCGTGATCTAAAACCTGCCAACAAATCAGGAAAAAACGCACACCTTAGAACAACGTATGCAACGTTTGACGACATATTGCAGGCAGCGTCGGCACCACTGGCTAACAACGGTTTCAACATCGAATTCAAGCAGGCGCAGGAAAATAATTCAATATCCGTAACCGCTCGCGTCACTCATGCCGCAGGCCATAGCGAAGAAACAACGCTATCGTCTCCGGTCGAGGGCAACAAGGGCATAAACAGCCTGCAAGCTATCGGGCTCACCGTATCGTACTTGAAGCGCTACACAATGGCGGCTCTGCTTGGAATAGCCACAGAGGACAGCGACGGACAAACCGCAACGCCACCGCCAGCAATCGAAATGATCGGCGAATCTGACATGGTGGATTTCAAAGCCGTCATTGAGGAAGTCGGCAAAGATTACAAAAAGTGGTTTGATTTCATGGCTAAAAAGTATCCAGCTAAAGGCGAGCTGCTTGAGATACCAAAGAGTCACAAGGGACCGGCAATTAAGCAAATCCGCAAATCTGCTGAGCCTGCTAAATGAAGCACCACAACACAGAGCAAAATAGCGAGGCATGGGATTCGCTGAGAAACGGAATCCCAACAGCGTCAAGAGCTGCCGACCTTGTTAGTGCAACAGGAAAGCTGTCCGACTCACTGCCCCGCTACGCTGAAGAACTGGCAATGAATATGTTTGCTGGCAAATCGCTTTCAACTTTTGGAGGCACTAAGTCAACAGACCGAGGCCACGAAATAGAGCCTGTAGCTGCTGCATGGTATGCATTTGAACGCGATGCCGAGCCAAAGGAATGTGGATTTTTCACTGACACATTGGAGCGATATGGGGCAAGCCCTGACCGACTGGTCGGTGAGAACGGATTGCTTGAAATCAAATGCCAGGAGGCCAAAGGACATTTGAAAACACTTTTAACTTACAAGAAATCAAAGAAGCCGCCAACGTCTTATTACTCGCAGACTCAAATGGAAATGATGGTCACAGAGCGCGAGTGGTTGGACCTTGTTTTGTTTCACCCAGATTTACCGAGCACGATTATCAGAATCGAACCTGATATGGAATTTCAGAAAAAACTCAAATCACAAATCACAGCGTGTATTCAACACCGCGATTCAATTCTAAACACTTTGCAGGAGTTAGCAGCATGAACACAGAAGCCACAATCATCGACAACGACTCAGGTATCGCTATCCCTGCTGACACGCAGAAAAGCATTGCTGTAATGAATGAAGTAGCGTCAGGTTTGGCAGAGCTGAAAACCAAATACGCGGCTATGCCAGATGTTAATACAGACGAAGGGTATGAGCTGGCAAAACAAGAGCGCAAAGAAATCGGAGCGGTTCGCATCAAGATCGATAAGGCGCACAAGGCAGGCAAGGCATTTTATTTGGAGGGCGGTCGCAAGATTGATGGAATGAAAAACGATATTCTGAAAATCGTTACAACGCTAGAAGATGAGCGTAAAGAGGCAATCAAGGCCATTGACGATGAGGCTGCGCGTATTGCACAAGAAGCCGCCGAAAAAGAACAGGTGAGAATCGAAGGCATAGAGTCACGTATTGCAAGAATTAAATCAGCGCCTTCTGATGCTGTAACGCTTGAGCAAGTTAACAGCGCCATTGAAAAGCTGGCTACTCTCAAAGCTCACGGTACTTACGATGCATTCGATGAGTTTAAAGATGCAGCGCGGGGGGTTATCGAAGAGGCTGAAATTGCACTGACTGAAAAGAAAACAGCACTCGAAGCGCAAGCCGCCGAAGCAGCACAACTCGAAGAACAGCGACTTGAGCAGGAGCGCATAGCTGCCAAGAATGCAGAAGATGCGCGGATACTAGCTGAGAAAGCCGCAGCAGCCGAG
>CALKXC010000461.1 GCA_938004025.1 uncultured Leucothrix sp.
TCAGATCTATGAGAACCTTGTTTCAGGCGCGATTGACGCAACTGAGTGGGTTGGTCCATGGAATGATGAGATCATGAAGTTCTACGAAGCAGCTAAGTTCTACTACTATCCTGGAATGCATGAGCCAGGCGCGATGCTTGCTATCGGTATGAACAAGAAGTGGTGGGATAGCTTGTCAAAAGCTGATCAACTACTGATTGAAGCAGCATCATCAATGGAAAATGATGTCATGATGGCTGAGTACAATGCTAAGAACGGTGCGGCATTGGCTTCTTTGATCAAGAACCACGGCGTTAAACTACGTCAGTTCAGTGATGATATTTATGACAGCTTCGGTGAAGCCGCTGATGAAGTATTCGAAGATGTGGCGAAACACAGCCCACTAGCGAAAGAAATTCATGAAAGCTTCCTCAAGGGACGTGCTGACATTGGTGCATGGGCTAAGATCTCTGATCAGGCATATGTACAACAGCGTAACCGTGTATTAGGTCTCTAATACAAGATCGATCGATTAACCGGGGTCTTGGTGTCAGTTAGCTAGGACCCCGTTTAGTTTTTAAACTCTGTTAAATCTTGAGGCGTTCGTCTCAAACAGATTTTCCATTCTAAATCTCGCTATTCTTGAACTAGGGTTTTAACGATGACGGTAAATTCTGTCCCCAAGTCGCGCTCATTTTGGCGTTCTTTCGCAGCCGTAATGGCAGCCGCTGTATTTTTATTCCTTATCAGCCGCTACCTCATGTTTTGGCTCGGTGTCCCCGGAGTTGATGTCCTAATTGGGCACTTTGGTGAGGCTCAGGAAACCTTAGAAACGAGTCAACTAGCACAGACCGGGGGATTTGTGATCTTCTGCTTTGCTGTTTGGTTTTACTTGGTGCGTAGAGTTAAAAGCTCGCCGAACACCACGCTGCTTGATGACTCTGATCTCTATGCGCGACAGGCGGCTTACGTCATTAGAGCAGCATTTTGGTCGATCTTCCTGATTGGTTTAGTCGATACCGCTATTTCCTTCTTTAGAATAGAGAATATGCTAACCCCGCTGGTTGGCGAATCATTATCGGAAAATCTAGACCAAGCCCGTTGGCGAGGTTTGTTTGTTCATTACCCCCTAATCATTCTTTCACTCGTCATTGCGTGGTTTGATAAGTCATTAGGGTTTATCTGGCTCGGCCTGTTGGTCGTTTTAGCAGAATTTGGAATTGTACTTTCTCGCTTCATCTTCTCTTATGAGCAAGCCTTTATGGGAGATTTAGTACGTTTTTGGTATGCGGGGTTATTCTTGTTTGCCAGTGCCTACACACTTGTGAAAGGAGGGCACGTGAGAGTGGATGTCGTCTATGCCGGCATGAGTCGTAAAGCAAAAGCTTGGGTCAATACACTCGGCTGTATTTTACTCGGACTGCCGCTTTGCTGGACCATAATGACGCTTGGCATGGATACACGCCAAAGTAGTTTAATCAGTCCCATCATCAATTTTGAAATGTCACAAAGCGGTTACGGGCTATATGTGAAATACCTGATGGCAGGTTTTTTATTAGTTTTTGCCGTTTCAATGGCCTTACAGTTTTTAAGTTACATGTTAAGCAACATCGCGATTCTCACCGATGAGCCCGGTTCAGAAGACACAGGAGTAGAAGAGTAATGGAATTAGTTTTTCTTGGAGTACTATTTCTGCTGATGGCCATCGCGCTAGTCTCTGGTTTCCCAGTGGCTTTCGCCTTACCCGGTTCAGCGATTATTGCTGTGTTACTCGCCGCAGGTTTTGGTTATGCTTTTGAAGGTGATATATCCGCATACTTTGCACAGGATGGGCCAAAACAATGGCTCAGTGCCGGTGTCACCAACTTCCGAAGTTTGTACTGGATCGTTGAACGAGACACCTTAATTGCTATCCCACTATTTATTTTCATGGGAATCATGTTGCAGCGTTCAAAGATCGCTGAAGACCTATTGATTGCCATGGCTCAATTATTCGGACCTATTCCAGGTGGATTGGGTATCTCGGTAGTCTTTGTGGGCGCTTTGTTAGCTGCGACTACAGGTATTGTTGGCGCGACGGTTATCGCAATGGGCCTTATTTCGTTACCGGCGATGATGCGCAATAACTACTCTAAACCGCTAGCGACCGGCACGATTTGTGCTTCGGGAACGCTGGGGCAGATCATTCCACCATCAATTGTTTTGATCATATTGGCCGATCAATTATCGAGTGCAGCAGATCAAGCAAACACAGCCCGTAAGGCGCTGTACAAAGAGACGACCGGAGAATTCTCGATGCCGTCACAGTTTGACGTGGTGTCAGCGAGTGCGGGTGATATGTTCATGGGGGCGTTAATACCCGGAGCGATTCTCGTTGGTTTGTACATGCTGTTTATTTTGGTTGTGGCATGGATCAAGCCAAGCCTTGCTCCACCGGTTCCTTATGAAGGCGAGTATGACGCTAAGTTTATGCGCAATGTTTTGTTGGCACTGGTTCCACCGTTGACACTAATCTTTGTTGTACTTGGCTCAATTATCTTAGGCGTTGCCACGGTTAACCAAGCCGGATCCATTGGTGCAGTTGGCGCAATGATTATGGCGGGTTATCGCTTACACAAAGGTGGCTTTGCCCAATTCATACCTGCAGCCCTAGCGCTAATTTCACTTGGTGTGATTGCTTACATCATGAGTGGTCACGACCTCAACGTCAGGAACGTTAAAAGCCCTGAAGATCAACAGGCAATCTATATTGCAGCAGGCGCAGTAGCGGTGTTGTTATTCACGGTGGCTTGGAGTGGCTGGCGCGTCTTTAAAAATGACAATACTTTGACTGAAGTCATGATCGAAACGGCAAAAACCACCTCGATGGTATTTGTGATCTTGATCGGTGCTGCGATGCTGACATCAGCATTCCGTGCCTTCGGTGGTGAAGAGCTCGTTAAGCATTATCTAACCAGTTTGCCGGGCGGTTTCTGGACGCAGTTCCTTGTGGTTATGTTGGTTATCTTCTTATTAGGTTTCTTCCTCGACTTCATTGAAATTGCTGTGGTAGTGGTGCCAATTGTTGCGCCAATTTTGTTGATGAACCCTGAAGCAAATATCACTGCTGTATGGCTGGGCGTCATGATCGGGTTGAATATTCAAACCTCGTTCTTAACTCCGCCGTTTGGTTTTGCCTTGTTTTATTTACGGGGTGTGGCAGACAAAGCAATCAAGACAATGGATATCTACAAGGGCGCGTCAATCTTCATTGTTCTACAGTTGATTGGCCTTGCGATTGCAGGTTACTTCCCAGTGCTTGTCAATTACATACCTAACCGCACGCAGATGCTGTCAGACACTGCACCACCGCCGATTAATCCTAAGTTACAGGCTTGCTTAACCGATTATGTCATTACTGAATATGACAGGGATGAGACGGCAATACGCGGTGCGATTAAAACGGCTCAAGGTCTTAATGTGTCTTACCTGCCTGAAAAATTACAAACTAGCTACAATGAAAGTACTAATGAAGCAGCGCAGAGCTTTGACTTAATGGCGGAGACTGCTGCAGCCAAAGTCGCTTTAGACGCTTATGTGGTTGAGTATGAGCCGATTCATCGCACAGTACGTTCTATTGAAAGGCAGATTAAGTCTTTGGGTAAGCAAATTGCAACGATGGAAGCAGACATCAAAAGTCTATCTTACAGTGCGAGTGACGAGTCTGCTTTGACTGCAAACTTGCAGGCGACGATTGATCGTTTAAAAGTGGAGCAAGACGACCTCACTAAGACCATTCCTGAGAATTGGACGGCGGCACGTGAAAAGTTTGTGACGCTAAATTCTGCGATGAGCAAAGCCCAGCGTAATTACTACAACACTACTGATGGTGCTTATGAAACATTGAGTAGCCTACGCGAAGTGATCGGAGCAACAGATAAATTGCAAAAATTCCGTCCTGAAATCGACATGCTAGCAGAAACCATTACGGTCGTTGATAAAGAGGGCGCTATGGAGACGATCAAAGCGGTTGAAGGTCGTTTAAGTGATATTGCTGGCAGTAGCAAGATTAAATCTGCCTTGTCAAAAGCACGCCGTGCCATAAAGAAAGATGATTCTGAAGAAGGTCGGACGAAGGCAATGACTTTCCATAAGAAAGCCATTGAAGAGTACGAGTCAGAAATGGCTTGGCGTTTGAAAGCGGATAAGGAGCTTGCACCTGAGTTAGAGACTTACAATAGTGCTATCGTCAATACCATTGGATTACGCTCTCAAACTCGCTTGAGTGATACGCTGGCTAAGCAGGTTGCGCTTTGTCGTTCTACTCACCGCGATATCTCGCTTAACTTCTAAGGCTTTTGTCTATGAATCCAATTATTGAAGCGCAATTAAAGCACCGATCGATTAGGAAGTTTACCGATCAGTCGGTTGATGACGGTTTGTTAGTAGATTTGATTCAAGCGGCTCAGGGTGCAGCGTCATCAAGTTTTATTCAGGCCTACTCATTAGTTCAGGTCACTGACACTGAAAATCGTAGCAAGATAGCCACCTTAGCGGGTGGTCAAACGTGGGTAGAGAAAGCGCCCACTTTTTTGGTGATTTGTGCAGATTTAAGTCGAATCGAACATTGCTGTGTTCAAGAAGGGATGGGCGAGTTAGAGGGCTATGCTGAGCATTTTCTAGCGGCCTCGGTTGATGCTGCCTTATTGGCACAAAACCTCATGTTAGGGGCAGAATCTGTTGGTTTGGGTGCTGTTTTTATAGGTGGAATCCGAAACGATCCTCAGCAAGTGTCTGATCTGCTTAACCTGCCAGATCAAGTGTATCCAGTTTTTGGCTTATGCTTGGGATGGCCAGATGCCGAGCCAGACTTAAAGCCACGCCTGCCAGTCGATGTGATATTGCATAAAGACACGTATGACGCCAGCCGATGCGCCACCGATGTTGCTAATTATGATGAACAAATGCAGGCTTATTATGCGAGCCGTGGCAGTAATCAACGAAATAGTACTTGGTCTGCGCAAACAGCAGTTGCCGTTCAACAGAAGAAGCGTGAACACCTCAAGGATTTCCTTCAGAGTAAAGGCTTCTTAAAGTGTTGATTGGACCGCAATAAGGCAGACGAGTATTGAACTTAGAGGAAGATTGCTTAGTCCAACATCGGAATTCAAATCGATATCGTATAAGGAAATATGAAGGGAATGCATCAACTCAGACAATGTTGAAGATTTAAATTCCCAAAACCTTATTTTTTAAAATTGACTAAAGCAGGCATTCATCATGAAGATAAAAACATTACTAACAAGTGCCATTGGGGCAGTTCTTTTGTCAGCGGCGTTACCGACTTACGCAAAAACTCAAAGCATCATCGTTGCCGGTGGATGTTTTTGGTGTGTAGAGTCAGACTTTGAAAAAGTACCTGGTGTTTTGGGCGCTGTCTCAGGCTATATTAATGGCACCACTGAAAACCCTACTTATGAGCAGGTTTCTTCTAAGAAAACGGGCCATTATGAAGCGGTTAAGATTTCATATGACGATGAGAAAGTCACCGCCAAAGAACTCACGGATTACTTCTGGAAGACTATCGACCCGACTGACTCAAAAGGGCAGTTTTGTGACAAGGGAAGCCCCTATCTAACGGGTTTGTTTTATCAAAACGAAGCACAAAAGAAAATCTTCGAGCAGTCGCTAGCAGATATTAAATTAGCACCTAAGAATTTTACAGCGCCGATCGTTACGCCAATATTAGCCGCTGAAGTGTTTTACGATGCTGAAGATTATCATCAGGACTACTACTCAAGAAACCCGATTCGTTATAACTACTATCGCAACGGCTGCGGCAGAGATAAGCGAATCAAGCAGCTTTGGGGTGAAGTCGCGAGTAAGCAGTACAAGAAATAAGTGATTTTAGAATCTGCTGAGTGAGTCGCGGTTTACTCAGCAGACTTTTACGCTATAAAGTGACAGGCTGAATTTCGGCCTGTTTCTTTCGCCTGATAAAGCGCTTGGTCTGCTTCATTTAGCACCTTCGTTATCACCTCAGTAGGCACTTCCGTTGTCACTTCAGCTTTGAGCTGTTCGTATTTCACCGTAGTGGCGCCGATACTGATAGTGACTTTACGATCTGGCCATTCAGCCGCTTCAATCGCTCGTCTCAGTTCTTCAGCGCAGTGCATAGCGCCTTGCTTATCCGTATTAGGCAAAATGACTGAAAACTCCTCGCCACCAAAGCGTGCGACAAAGTCACTGTTTCGACTGCTCTTTTTAAGCACAGAAGCGACCGTTTTGAGAGCGGTATCACCTTTTATGTGCCCATAGGTATCATTGAATGATTTAAACAGATCCACATCGATTAGAAGCAGTGAAATGGCCTGATTAGATCGGCGTGAAAAGAGTAACGACTCTTCAAGGTTTTCTTGAAAGGCCCGCCTGTTATATAAGCCAGTTAAGCCATCAGTCGTTGCCATGCTTTGAAGCTTGTTGTTGGCTAATTCGAGCGCTTCATTTTGTTTGGCGAGTGATTTTTCCAAGTCTAGAATGCGTTTTGCAGAGCGTAATCTTACTTCGAGCTCTTCACTATTAATCGGTTTAGTTGCAAAGTCATCTGCACCTGCCGCAATCCCGCTAATGAGATTGGTCTTGCCGGACATGCCTGTTAACAAAATGATGTAGGTATATTTGGAGTTTGTCTCTTGGCGAATGCGTTTGCACAGTCCGAGACCGTCTAGCTTTGGCATCATCCAATCGCTAATGACTATCTGAAAAGCTCTAGTGCTGCTAAAAAGCGCCCAAGCCTCTTCGCCATCATTCGCTGTTGTGACGGTATGACCCTGATTTTCTAATGTTTTTTTCAGGATGATGCGAACCTCAGGGGCATCGTCAACAATGAGAATATTCATAACGTAATATTTTTTATAGTTTGTTAGGTGGCACTGTAGCAACTTAGTGCTAAATAATTTGTCATGATAATGTGAATGGGTTCATGAGTCGAGCTTAAGCAACGATCACTTAGCGATAAAATTGATATTTGTTTACTAAAATCGATTATTGGCGATAATAGTTACTCATAATAGGGAGATTAAAAAATGTCTAAAATATTATTAATGTTGGCGTTGTTGGTAAGCCTGCTTCCTACTTTGTCTCAAGCAGCTGAAGCGTTTAAGACGGAACCGGTTGCAGAGGTTTCCGGTGTTCCTTGGGGTTTAGCACAGCTTGATGAGAACACGCTGATTTATACTTTAAGAGACGGCAACGTCGGCTTGTTGAACATTAAAGAGGGTTCAACGAATCTTTTAGAAGGTTTGCCTAAGGTCGCGGCCTATGGGCAGGGTGGCATGTTAGATGTGGCGGTCAGACCAGACTACCGTAAAGGCGACTGGATTTACTTTACCTACAGCAAAATGCACAAAGGTTATCCTGAAACCACTTTGGCCAGAGCGGTATTAAAAGATGGAAAACTAGCGGATTGGCAGGACTTGTTAATAACTAAGGCTCAGTCAAAAAGCGGTAATCACTTTGGAAGCCGCATTGCGTTTGATGATGAATCCCATATTTATTTCGGTGTAGGTGATCGTGGTGAGCGAGACAGCGCGCAAGACTTAAAAACTCATGCTGGAACAATCATCAGGTTAAACATTGATGGGAGCGTCCCGGAAGATAATCCTTTCATCAACAACAAAAAAGCTTTGCCAGAAATTTACAGCTACGGGCATCGTAACCCTCAGGGTTTAATGTTTGATGCTAAAACAAGGCAGCTTTGGGAAGTGGAGCACGGCCCTAGAGGTGGCGATGAAATAAACAAAGTCGCAGCGGGGAAGAACTATGGTTGGCCAATCATTTCTTATGGAAAAGAATATTGGGGACCGCTATCCGTGGGTGAAGGCACTAAGAAGGCAGGGATGGAGCAACCCGTTAAGCAATATACCCCTTCCATAGCGCCAGGAAGCCTCATTATTTATAGCGGTAAAGCGTTTCCAAAATGGGCAGGGGACATTTTTGTCAGCGCTTTGAAGTTGAGGCATATAAACCGTATTGAGCTCAATGATTCGGGTCAAGCGATTGCTGAGACACGATTAATTGAATCGCAGGATGAGCGCATCCGAGACCTGCTTGAAACGCAGGACGGTTATATTTACTTCAGTACGGACTCTGGAAAAATAATGAGATTAGTTCCTGATAAAAGCTAGCAAAGAAATCTATGAATAAAATGCGTCTCGGTTATACTCCAAGCTTGAAAGTTTAGATCATTTCTAAGCTAAACAAGTTAGGTGAGTTGCTGTTATGAGTTCGTTTAGTGTGTGGGAAAAGTTAAAAATTGAAGCCGATGAAGCGGTTAAATCTGAGCCTTTACTTGCAAGTTATATTTATGCCTGCGTACTTAACCACTCTAGTTTTGAAGCGAGCTTAAGTTTTATTCTCTCAAATAAAATTGCTGACAACGTGATGTCATCAATGGCAGT
>CALKXC010000462.1 GCA_938004025.1 uncultured Leucothrix sp.
AGCCTTATCGTGTCTTCGACCTCAGGAATCATGCCGAGCGATTTGCAGGCAGATATGCAGAACCCTGAGCGCATGCTGGTGGCTCATCCATTTAATCCTGTTTATCTGTTGCCAGTGGTTGAGATCGTTGGCGGAAAGAAAACGTCTCAGGATAGCGTTGATCGCGCAATGGTTATTTATGCCAGCATTGGTATGAAGCCAGTCCACATAAAGAAAGAGATTGAAGCCTTTGTTGCCGATAGATTGCTAGAAGCGGTATGGCGTGAAGCGCTTTGGTTAGTGAGCGATGGTATCGCTACGACCAAGGAAATCGATGACATCATGCGATTCGGTTTTGGTCTGCGTTGGGCTCAGATGGGGTTGTTTGAAACGTATCGTGTGGCTGGCGGTGAAGCGGGAATGCGTCACTTCATGGAACAGTTTGGTCCTTGCCTGACTTGGCCTTGGACGAAGCTCATGGACGTTCCAGAGTTTACGGATGAATTGGTAGACTTAATTGCGACTCAGTCCGATGAGCAATCGGGCATGCACACCATCCGTGAGTTGGAACGCATTCGCGATAATAACCTTGTTGGCATTATGCAGGCCCTACGTAGCAATGACTGGGGTGCCGGTAAGGTGTTGGCTTCCTATGAAAAGTCTCAATATGAAGCCGCTGCTGCCTCAATGACGAAGGATATCGTCGATCTTAGTCAGCCCATTAAAACCAGCGAGCGCACTGTCCCAACTGACTGGACGGATTATAACAACCACATGAATGAAAGCCGTTATTTGCAGGCTTCCAGTGAATCTACCGATGCATTTATGAATCTCATCGGCGCCGATGCAGCTTATATTGAAGCGGGTAATTCTTACTTTACGGTTGAGACACACATTCGTCACTTAGATGAAGTGAAGGCGCAAGAGCCGATTGTTGTGACGACGCAAGTTTTGGCGGGAGCAGGTAAGAAGATGCACCTGTTCAATAGCATTACGCATGCCGATGGGCGCCTGCTAGCAACTGTTGAGCATATGTTGATTCATGTCAGTTTGAAGACTCGCAGTGCTTCGCTACCAGGTGATGCAGTTGCTGCAAAACTTGCTGAAATTGCAGAGCTACATGCTGCCTTACCGATGCCTGAAGGCGCGGGACGAGCCATTGGTTAATCGATATTCAATGCGCTGATTGTAGCGTACACCATAATTTAGTTAGGAGTAGAGCAAGCCATGCAGTTCGGACTATCTGAAGAACAAGGAATGATCGTCGACACGGTCAGGTCATTTGTTGAAAATGAAATGTACCCTCACGAAGAGGCAGTGGAACGTACCGGTGTCGTGCCAAAAGAAGTTGGCATGGAGATTCGTGATAAATGCATTGAGACTGGGTTTTTTGCGGCTAACTTACCAGAAGAAGTTGGTGGTGGTGGCTTAGGCCATCTCGACTTTACCTTACTTGAGCGTGAGTTGGGTCGTGGTTCAATGGCGTTGGGAGTTTACTTTGGACGTCCTTCTGGCATTTTATTGGGCTGTAACGATGAGCAGCGAGAGCGTTATTTAGCACCCGCTGTCAAAGGGGAAAAGTTCGACGCACTGGCGATGACTGAGCCAGATGCAGGTTCTGATGTTCGCGGTATGAACTGCATGGCAAAACGCAGTGGTGGTGATTGGGTGGTTAACGGCACTAAACACTTCATCAGCCATGCCAATATCGCAGACTTCGTCATTGTGTTTATCGCAACGGGCGAAGAAGAAACACCGCGTGGTCCAAAGAAGCTGATTACCTGCTTCTTAGTTGATCGTGGCACGCCGGGCTTTGAGATCCGTGAAGGCTATGACTCAGTGAGTCACCGTGGCTATCAGAATTGCATTTTAAGTTTTGACGACTGTCGTTTGTCTGACGCTCAGGTATTGGGTGAAGTGCACAAAGGTTTTGAGCTGGCTAACGATTGGCTTTATGGCACACGTTTAACCGTAGCGGCTAACTGTGTCGGTCGTGCTCGCCGCGTGTTTGACTATGGGCTTGCTTACGCAGCGGAGCGTAAACAGTTCGGTCAGAAGATCGGTCGTTTCCAGGGTGTGTCGTTTAAATTAGCGGATATGATCACCGAGATTGATGCGGCTGATTGGTTAACGCTTAGCTCGGCTTGGCGACTAGATCAGGAACTTCCTGCTAATCGTGAGATTGCCAGTGCTAAACTTTATGCTTCAGAAATGTTGGCCAGAGTGACTGATGAAACCCTACAGATTTTTGGTGGTATGGGCTTGATGAGTGATTTACCCATCGCTCGATTCTGGCGTGATGCGCGTGTTGAGCGAATCTGGGATGGTACCTCTGAGATTCAACGTCATATTATTTCACGTGATCTTCTACGTCCTTTGGGTTGTTAAGGGGGTGTAAAAATGCCTGATCTGAAGCGCTTATTGCGCCCTCAATCGATCGCTGTTGTCGGTGGAAAGCCCGCTGCAATGGTGATTCAGCAATGTCGTTTGATGGGGTATGAGGGTAATATTTGGCCGGTACACCCCAGCAAAACTGAAATAGAAGGTTTGCCGACTTTCCAAACGATTGAAGACTTGCCCGCTGCGCCAGATGCCACTTTCATCGGTGTGAATCGTTATCTCACGATTGGTATCGTTGAATCATTGGCAAAGCGTGGTGCAGGTGGTGCAGTCTGTTACGCCTCTGGTTTTTTAGAGGCAGATGAAGAGGGCGGTAATTTACAGGCTGATTTACTGAGAGTCGCAGGTGATATGCCGGTGCTGGGCCCGAACTGTTATGGCTTTATCAACTACGCTGAAGGTGCTTTACTTTGGCCTGACCAGCACGGTGGTCGACGTCTAGTTGCAGATGAAGGTGGTGTAGCCATCATTACGCAGTCTTCCAATCTGTCGATCAATATCACTATGCAGCAACGCGGTTTGCCGATTGCTTATATGCTCACTGCGGGTAACCAAGCCATGATCGGCGCATCTGATTTGGCGATGGCAGTGTTAGATGATCCACGAGTTACTTGTCTTGGTATGCATATCGAAGGGTTTGATTCGATTGCGGGTATGGAAGCCGTTGCGAAAAAAGCACGTGAGTTGAAAAAGCCGGTAGTCGTTTTGAAGGTTGGTAAAAGCGAGCAGGCGCAGCAAGCGACGTTGACTCATACAGCGTCTCTTGCGGGCGCACATGCCTCATCACAAGCCTTTTTAAAGCGTTTGGGTATTGGTCAGGTTGATACCGTCGCTGCGATGTTAGAAACGCTTAAACTACTGCATGTACACGGTGTGTTACCGGGTTATAAACTTGGCTCGATGAGTTGCTCGGGCGGCGAAGCCAGTTTGATAGCTGATGCGGTGCAAGGTAGGAAGGTCTATTTTCCTGAGTTGACACAAGCTGAGAAGCAGCCCCTACAGGACACGCTTGGCCCCTTAGTGACTGTGAATAATCCATTGGACTACCACACTTACATTTGGGCAAACGAAGCAGGCATGACTGAGGTTTATGCGGGCATGCTGATGGCAGAGAATGATCTGACTATGCTGCTGCTAGATTTTCCTCATCCCGATAAATGCCAAGCAGATGACTGGGAAATAGCGCTTCGTGCGTTTGAAGCCGCAGCCAAAAGAGCGTTTGAGAATGGCGGTGCTAAGCCTGTGTTGACCTCCACTATTTCAGAGAATATTCCTGAGCCGGTGATTGCCAGAATGATGCAGCAGGGAATCGCGGCCATTGCAGGAATGGGAGAGGTGGTGATAGCGGCTGAAGTGGCTGCGGACATTGGCGAGGCATGGCGAAAGCCAGAAGCAGAGCCTGTTTTACCTGCCTCCAATATTGTTCAAGATAACGATCTTAGAAAAGAAACTGACAATGCAAATGAGTTAAACAGCGTCACCCTTGATGAAGCGGATGCTAAGTATGCTTTGGCTACTTGCGGTGTTTCAGTGCCACAGGGCCAAAAAGTTAGCTCTTCTGAACAAGCAATTCAGGCAGCTCAAGCATTTGGTTATCCTGTGGTGCTGAAAGCGTTAGGAATTGCACACAAGACAGAAGCCAATGCCGTGCGTCTTAATCTGCAGAATGAGCAAGCACTGTTCCAAGCTTTTGCTGAGCTTAAATTATTATGCGATACGCTGTATATCGAATCCATGGTCCAGTCGCCAGTCGCCGAGCTAATAGTGGGCTTAAGTCGAGATCCTCAATTTGGACTGGTGATGACCATTGGGGCAGGGGGCATATTGGTAGAAATTCTTAAAGACAGTGCCACACTGTTGTTGCCCGCAACCCATGATGAGATTGAACAGAGCTTGTTAAATTTGAAGACAGCGCCACTATTACAAGGTTATCGAGGTCGTCCTGTTGGTGACATAAAAGCGACCGTAGAAAACATTTTAAAGCTACAAG
>CALKXC010000463.1 GCA_938004025.1 uncultured Leucothrix sp.
AGCACTGCCATGGAACAGAATACTGGTGCTATATATCTCAACTTGCGTAAGTGTCGATTAGTTATTTTCATTATTATACGCTCGTTATTTTTATTATTAATTTGGGGGTTGATGTTTATACTTTATTAATTAAAAAGCACCCTATATATCGTATCAAGATAAATAAGTGGAACTGTGCTAACTTTTTGATAAGTGGAAAGTGGCCTTAGCGTTAGTCGTTTTTTAAACCCTGTTGTTAGAACATGATTGATAGCAGGTTAAATGTTATACCTAATTCCTGACTAGTGCAGTTTTATCAGATTGCTGGTCGTTTGCTTCAGCGCGTTCTTGCTAGCTTTACAGAAAGTATTGAACACTAACTTTTTTATCTAGCTTGTGTAGAATGCGGGCTCTTTGCATTGTGTTATTAACTTATGAGTAAACTGTTTCGTTCTGGCGTGATGATCAGCATAATGACGTTAGCATCTCGTATTTTGGGATTAGTAAGAGACTTTGTTTACGCAAACTACTTTGTAATGGGCAGCGCGATGGATGCCTTTCTTGTGGCGTTTCGCATCCCAAATCTCATGCGGCGTTTGTCAGCAGAAGGGGCTTTTTCACTCGCCTTCATACCTGTACTGACAGAATACAAAGAGAAGCGCTCGGAAGAAGAGCTTAAAGATTTAATTAATCATGTGTCAGGCATGCTGACCGTTATTCTCTTCAGTATTACTTTGGTTGCAGTGATCGCCGCTCCAATTTTGATGATGATTTTTGCCCCGGGTTTTGAAACTAAACCTGACGCCGAGCCAGAGCTTGCCGCTTATCTTTTAAGAATAACAGCACCCTATATGTTGTTCATTTCGCTTGCCGCTTTTTTTAGTAGCATCTTAAATTCTTTTGGCAATTTTTCGGTTCCTGCATTTACGCCTGTACTGCTGAATGTAATCATGATCTCAGCGGCCATCTGGTGGTCTCCCCATTTTGAGCAACCCGTGGAGGCTTTAGCCTGGGGAGTATTTATAGGAGGACTTGCTCAAGGTTTATTCCAGTTACCTTATCTACAGCGTCTTGGTCTGATTCCTCGATTCAGCTTTAAAAGGGGACATGAAGGGGTAAGTCGCATTCTTAAATTGATGGCGCCCGCTTTGGTTGGATCTTCTGCGGCTCAGCTTAATATTACTATTAATACAATGATCGCCTCCTTGCTTGCATCGGGAAGTATTAGCTGGCTGTATTTCTCGGACCGCTTTGTGGAGTTTCCGCTAGCGTTAATTGGTGTTGCCATCGGTACTGTTATTTTACCAAAGCTATCGGGTGATCATGCCAATGCCAAAGGTGGTGATTTTGGTAAAACCCTTGATTGGGCAATGCGCCTTTCTGTTTTAGTGTCGATACCGGCAACTTTAGGATTGATGGTTTTAGCAATTCCGATTTTAGCGACCGTGATAGATAACGGCGTAAATGGGTGGCGAGATGTCGAAATGGCCAGCATGAGTTTGATGACTTATGCAATCGGTTTACCTGCTTTTATAATGGTCAAAGTGTTAGCGCCGGGCTTTTACTCACGTCAAGATACTAAAACGCCCGTCAAAATTGGCTTAATTGCAATAGTAGCGAACATCGTTTGTAACCTGGCGATTGTATTACCTTGGTATAAATTGGGTTATTTAGGGCCCCACGCCGGTTTAGCTTTATCCACTGCAATATCTGGCTTCGTTAATGCTGGTTTATTGTTCATAGGGCTCTATAAACTTGGTTTGATTACAGGCACAAAAGGGTGGCCCATCTATCTGACTAAAATCGCTTTAGCTTCAACAATCATGGCAACAGCCGTTTGGATGCTTAACCCTGCGGATGCTTGGTGGCAAGCTTCAGGAATTTGGTTGAAAGTATCAGCGTTAGGCGGTTTAGTAATATCTGCGATGATCGCTTATTTGTTGGCTATACTTCTAATGGGGTTACGGCCTAAGCAGTTGTTGAAGCAATGAAGTCACCTCTAACTAAAGTATTTTCTGGGTTGATTGTCCTCTTGCTAGTTTGGGCAGGGACAAGCTGGTGGCTAGCAGATAAGTCGAAGCAACACTTCGCAATGGCGATTCAAACAATCCAAGAGAGCAGCGCGGGTTCATTTCTTGAGGCAGAGTTGCTGAGTCATGATGATTCCTTCTTAGGATCAAGCAGTGTCGTTAAACTGATTCCAACATCACCGCTGATTGATGAAAGTATAGAATCGCAGCGGTTTTTGCTTAAAAAATCTAATGGCCCAATTTTTATCAATCAAGAGGGCGTACAGTTTGGCATTTCACGTTGGGAACTAAGCATAATAGAAACCGATGCAAATTCTGCAGAGCAATTATTGGGGAATGCAATCGTTAGTTTTTCTGAAACACTTGATTTAACGATTAAAAAGCTTTCCCTAACAGTCGCTAACTGGAGCTTTAAGCAAGTGGCGGTTGCTGGAACATTAGACTTTACCAGCGCTAGTTTTGATATCGAAGCAGATGTTTTTGGCTTGGCTTATCGACATCCTCAATTTTTACTAAGTTTTACAGAGGTTATGCTGGAAGCCAGCAGTAAAAACGTGAATGAATCGCCAGTCATCACTACACAAATAGCGCTCAATACTCATCAAGGAGAGCTGTCTTTGCGAGATCAACAAAAAAGAATTCCGTTTACTCTACAGAGTAATGGCTCAATCTGGGCTAAAAATGATACATTAAGCGGAGATTTGCAAATAATGTCCGCTAGTGACGAACGGTTTAAATCAAATAGTACGTTAGGCTCTGAAAAAACCGATGATTTAGTCTTGGACCTGACGCTGCAATTTAGAGAGCTTTTAACTGATGGTCTCTGGCAAGCGGTTGAAACTCAGTCGGAAGTGTTCAGTTTGTTACAGCAAGCCGAATGGGCTATGGATGATATTGAGACCCCCGAGCAGCAAGATTTTCTGAGATCTTTATTTTTGGAGGCGAGCAGAATTTCGCTTGCTCAGCTAGAGGATCCTTTGGGTCCAATGCTAATTGCTGACCGTAGTAAACTAGCGACGAAAGTCAATGTGAGTCAGGCGAATAGTGATTTGTCGAGCCAGTTTACCTTAGGTGGCTTATCGAGTGGGGCAGTTGATAAGCCAATGCTGGTATTGAAAGGTGAAATGAAAGTGAATCGGCAAATGTTGAATGAGCAGACTCGAACTCTTTTCGATAGGTGGTCTAATAGACGTTGGTTCCGCCAGTACGAAACAGAATTTGAGACGGACGTTGCTATAAGGAATCAACGGCTACTGCTCAATAATTTTCTTGTGTCCGTCGAGGGTCTTGAGGCTGAACTTAGTCAGGCAATGACAGACCAATAGATAAACCTAAACAACTAAATAGATCAATAATATGAGAATTCAAAGTAAGGTAAAAGGATGGATCCAAGGGTTCTTGGCTATCGTGGTTTTATGTGCAACATCATCGTCTTACGCAGCGGTTTGGCCCACTCAGAATCAATGGAATATGGCATGGGAAAAGAAATATCAAGAATGGGTTGCTGAAAATATGACAACGGATTTTTTTATGAATCCGCAAAAACCTGTCTATTATAAAATTGCTCATGACTGTGCTGATTCTATTTACTTTATGCGGATGGCGTTTGCTTATGAGAACAAGCTACCTTTTGCAATCAACAACATCATGAAGAAAGGTAAGTTACTTTCTAATGATATGCGTAATTGGGATCGTGAAAATCAAGTAAACCGCGTTAGAAAGTTCATGCAATACGTGGCTGATAGAGTAGGGACTAGAAGTTTGCATCTTGATACTTATCCTGTGGCTTTAGCCGATATTAAAGCGGGGGACCTTTACGTTCAGCCTGGCGCACACTCTTATATTATTACTGGAATTACTGATACAGGGGTTACCTCGATTGTCAGTTCCACAACGCCGGCGTCTCCTAAGCACATGGTTCGACTGTTTGCTTATCCATTTTTTATCCCACAGGATAAAGCTAAAATGCGTGATGGTTATCGTCGATTTAAGTGGCCTCAAAATATCAAGAAAGCGATGCAGCAGCAGCCGGGTTACAGCAATGAGCAATACGTTGTCGCGGAAAAAGTAAATTATAACTACGTTGCCTTTACTGACATCATTGCTAAACAATTACGTCGTCGCGCAGAACCTCTTCAGGAAAAGACGACTCGAGTACTTTATGGGCTTTGCGCCTTTGCCAAAGAGCGCGTTAATTATGTTAATGATGGCCTTAATCAACTGCGCAGAATTCGTGCTGGTGGTCGTCAGTGTATGAACCGCACTGAGTACGATTATTATTCAACGCCTTCACGCGACAAGCGCTTAAAAATGTACTTTAACGAAGTAGAAAAAATTGCCTATGCCGGTGGAGCGCTGAGGAGAGATGAAGTGTCAATAGAGTTGCTGGCGCGCGCGATTTTTCATCCGCAAATTCCTAATCATCTGAACGCTGAGTTGGACCGCTTTTGTGGCTTGGCAGCCTATCCTACTAATCAGAATAAATTCATCAATTTACGTCAATTGTGGAGCAATCTTAAGGCCGGTAAGGTATCATCCGACCCCCACGCTAGCATCGCTAATCGTTGGGGTTTAGGCGCTACAAATCACCGGGCAACTTGTCCAACTTACTAAAGATTGAGATAGAGACGTAATATGGGAAAACGCAGGGCACCTCGGCCTCCACAAACACCTGTTGAGGCAGTTATTGAATCGATGAGCCTGGAAGGTAAGGGCATCACCCATATCGATGGTAAAGCGGTATTTGTCGGTGGCGCGCTCCCTGGCGAAAAAGTCATGTTTAAATACACGGCTATTAATCGCAAATTCGACGAAGCTTACGTCTCAGAAGTGCTTGAAGCATCCGAAGATCGTGTTGAGCCAGGGTGCTCGCACTTTCAAATCTGCGGTGGTTGCAGCATGCAGCATATGGCCGTTGAAAATCAGATCCATCATAAGCAAAAAGCGATGTTGGATGCTTTGGAGCATATCGGCAAAGTTAAACCAGAAACAGTGTTTGAGCCAATGGTTGGTGAGCCGTGGGGCTATCGCCGAAAAGCGCGGTTAGGTGTTCGCCATGTGCGTAAGAAAAATAAAGTACTTGTAGGTTTTAGAGAACGCTCGGGTGGTTTTTTAGCGGATATTGATAGTTGCAAGGTTTTACATCCGTCAGTGGGTGAAAAGCTTGTCGATTTTCAAACGTTAATTATCCAGATGGACGCAAAAGAGACTATCCCTCAAATTGAAGTGGCTGTGGGTGATGCAGCGACAGCGCTTGTTTTTCGGCACTTAGAACCCCTCACTGATGCTGATCAGCAGCTATTAATTGACTTTGGTAAAGCGCATGATTTTCAGATTTATTTGCAGCCAAAGGGACCAACGACGGTTCATTGTATTTGGCCTGAAAACCCAGGCTTGTTTTACGAGCATCCAGAGTTTGATACGAAGGTTGCATTTGGCCCGCAAGATTTCTTTCAGGTCAACAGCAGCATTAATCGTAAAATGGTACCCAGAGCCGTCGATTTATTAGCACTAGATGGCTCACAAAAAGTACTCGATCTGTTTTGTGGATTAGGCAATTTCACGCTGCCAATCGCTAAGAACGCGGCTGAGGTTGTTGGTGTTGAAGGCGATATTGTTATGGTTCAACGAGCGAAGCAAACAGCGCTCGATAATAGTGTTTCAAATACAAGCTATTATGCGTTTGATTTAACGTCTGACGTTCAAAATGA
Organism: uncultured Leucothrix sp.; assembly: GCA_938004025.1. Classification (GTDB taxonomy): domain Bacteria; phylum Pseudomonadota; class Gammaproteobacteria; order Thiotrichales; family Thiotrichaceae; genus Leucothrix. The sequence continues at coordinate 5,720 of CALKXC010000463.1, forward strand.
GCCTTGGATGAAGCAGCAGTATGATCGTATTTTGCTTGATCCACCAAGGTCAGGGGCTAAAGAGGTGATTGAGCATTTTGGAAAGCTCAAAGCAGAGCGCATTGTCTATGTTTCTTGTCATCCCGGCACGTTGGCACGTGACGCTGATGAGCTTGTGAATAAACAAGGTTACCGATTGGTCGGTGCAGGTGTTATGGATATGTTCCCACATACAGCGCATGTTGAATCGATTGCAGTGTTTGAGCGATAGATTTGTTCAGCTTGGGTTTATAAAATATAGCTTTTAATGTAGGTCTAGGGGTTAATGTATACTGCAAACGGTTACGTTGGTAAAACCATGTTGTGGAATTTAGAGTAAGAGCCAGTTTTGGTTCTGTACCTGTCCGAAAAGTTATTATTATAAAAAAAGAAGGCCAGATATGTTTGAATATATTGCAGCAGGTGGAATTTTAATTATTCCCATCATGCTTTGCTCAGTTGTTGCTACCGCAATTATCATTGCTTTGTTTCTTAAGCTCAGCAAAAAGAAGGTCGTGCCTGAAGGGGTTGCCGATACGGCATATAAACTTGCAGTCTCTGGTAAAATGACCCCGCAGCATATCAATCAGATCCGGGAAGGGTCTTCGCTTGGAAAAGTCCTTGCCGCTGGCCTAGACAGTGTTGATCAACCCCGTCATTTGATGAAAACCAATATTGAAGAAACGGGACGACATGTTATCCATGAGATGGATAAATACATGACTACGCTTGGTACCATAGCTGCAATTGCCCCATTGTTGGGATTATTGGGTACGGTTGTTGGTATGATCAGCGTTTTTAGTGTGATCACTAGTCAAGGTGTTGGAAACCCAACCGAGCTTGCGGGTGGAATTTCACAGGCCCTTATTACAACGGCTGCTGGTATCTCGGTCGCGGTACCTGCTTTAATTTTTCACCGTTTCTTTCGCAGTAAAATTACTGATTTAGCTATCGAAATGGAAAAGTCTTCAATGAGGCTTGTTGATGTTGTTGCGAATGCTTCGCCACAAAAGCGCCCTGCGGCTGTAGCGGCGGCGAACCAACCTGCGCCGGCGGCAAGTGGCTCTGAAAAAGCGATGGCAGCTGTCCGAGCGGCAAAAATGAAGAAAACTAGTGTGGGCGGTGTGGGATGAATTTTTCTCAACACGTACCAGATGAGGTAGAAGTTAACCTCACCCCACTTATCGATGTTGTCTTTCTGTTGCTGATATTTTTTATGATAACGACAACTTTCGATCGTAATGCTAAAATTAAAATTGAATTACCAACAACCAATAGTGCTGTTCCCGTCGTACAAAAAGATACGATGGAGCTCTTGATTGATGGTAAAGGCTCTTATTATGTCGATGGTCAAGAAGTGCTGAATAGCAAGCCTGAAACCCTGTTTCAAGCGATGAGTCAGGCGCTCGACTCAAGAGGTAATAACCCGCCATTGGTTATTAGTGCTGACGCTAACGCAAATTACCAGGCCGTTGTTACCGCAATGGACATTGCCGGCCGCTTGGGGCTAACTAACTTCTCAATGGCAACAGCGCAGGCACCGCGAAAATAAATCATAAGGACAGGATGTCATCAACGAACATTGATATAACAGCCCCACCTCAGAGTGGGGCTGGAATTTATAAGCGCCTAGCAGGCTACTCACTGAAGCACTGGCGTTACCTTCTGATTGCACTATCTGGTTTAGTGATCAATGCACTAACTCAACCGATGTTTGCAGCTTATCTGCAGCCTTTGCTTGATGGAACTTTCATGGAGAAGGATCCAGAGATTATTCGCTGGGCGCCATTCGCATTGCTATTCATATTTTTGTTACGTGGCTTGTCAGGCTTCCTCTCTGGATATTTTATGTCGTGGGTCGGCCGTAAGGTGGTTACTGAGCTTCGTGGACAAATATTCTCCCGTTTAATCCATTTGCCGATTGGTTATTACGACCGTAATAACTCTGGACAGGTCATTACTAAACTCATTTATCATGTTGAGCAAGTTGCTAGTGCTGCAACGAGTGGGTTGACCGTATTAGTGCAAGATCTTGCAGCAATTGTTGGCTTGCTTGGGTTAATGATGTATTACAGTTGGGAGTTAACCTGCATTGTATTGTTAACAGGGCCCTTAATTGCTTTAATCATTCGCTATGTATCCAAACGTTTTCGCCGATTCAGTCATCAGATTCAGGAGTCTACGGGCGAAGTGACGCAAATTAGTAGCGAAGTGATACAAGCGACCCGTGAAGTTAGAATCTTTGGCGCGACTGATTTTGAAAAAAATCGATTTGCTGAAGTTAATGAACGCAACCGCGTCTCATTCATGAAGCGTATTTTGACTGAAAGGCTCAGTATGCCACTAGTGCATTTTATTGTTGCTGTGGCACTTTCAATTATTATTTATGTGGCTACACAAGGTGATTTGTTAGAGCGCTTCAGCCCCGGAACTTTCATGTCCTTTATGGCAGCTATGATGCTGTTGTTTGATCCAGTTAAACGCCTTACATCGATTAGCGCGACGCT
>CALKXC010000464.1 GCA_938004025.1 uncultured Leucothrix sp.
TTTTGCTATTAGCTTATTTTTAGTTGTTAGCTTGTCTTTTAGACATTCAAAATGTCATTGCGATAAATCACATTTTTGCTAGATGAATCAATAATAGATTGAGTTTGGGGGCACTACATCAATTCAGTGATAAGTGGTTAGAAATTGATGAGTAAAAGATAAGCGGTATGAGAGGCAGGAAGCTTTCATTTATGACAGACAAACAAAAGCCGCACTTGACGAATCAAGAGCGGCTCATGCTTTCTCGGGTTGACCTGTAGCGTACCTTTTTGGTTGTTAGTGTTAGCTTAACGACTCAAGTTATTTCTAGGAAGTTTAAAAAGTCATTAGAGGGTATAGGATCGCTTAATTAGTAAAGCGCAAAACCAAGCTCAATAGGCTCAATTAATGTGCAAATAAATTAATCACTGCTCAAAAGCAGCCCAGTGAATTTATTGCAGAATTTTGAAAACCTGCTATAAAACTAACTTAAAGGAATGAATTTTAAGAAAAAAATGGGAGCTAGGAATGAAGTTTGTACACATCAGTGACTTACATGTTGGGGAGCACGGTACCCGCGACGCATTAGTGAAAAAGCTTGTCGATAAAATTATTAAGCATTATTCGAGTGAGCGCGAAAAGCCACTAGTCCTGATAACAGGTGACTTTGTTCATGACGGCCGACAGGAGCAGTTTAATGAGGCTGATAAGTTATTGTTCAAGCTTAAAAACGCAGGCTTCCCGTTGCTGATGTGCCCAGGAAACCATGATTATGGCGAAACGGGGCTGGATGATGATTATCAGGCGCGACAGCGTTATAACCGTTTTGCGATGAAGCTCACGACGAGAGAATCTGATCCTGATTCTGGTGTTCAAAATATTAGAGACGGCCAGTGGAATTACCCAATCGTTAATAAATATGATGATGTCTACTTTGTAGGATTAGACACGATGCAGGGTGTGTTTCGCTTAAGCTGGTATTACCGTTTTTGGGCAAGATTTACCGCAGCAGGTTGGTTAGGTGAGTCCCAACTAACTAAGCTTGACGGTATCATTAAGAACATTCGTCGCAAAAAGCCAGATGCAACAATCATTCTTTATATGCACCACCATCCGTTTAACTTTAATTTTCGTTTTCGTGTAATGCAGCTTCACGATCGCTTGCGTTTGCATAAGATCATTAAAAATCAGGTAAATATTCTACTGTTTGGACACAATCACGTGGAAAAGCGTTTGTGGGATAAGCAGAAGAGAAATGGCATTGGTATCGTGCAGGTATTTGGGAATTCTGTACATGACAGAAACACCCCGTTCTATGAGATTGATACTGAAACGCGGAAGATGAGAAGGATCTAAACGTTACATTCCGAAACGTTCTGCGCCTTGCTTTCTAAACTCAGTAGGCGTCATACCTTTTACTTCCATAAAACGACGGTTGAAGTTGGCGACGTTGTTAAAACCAACGTTGTAACAAATTGTGCTTATGTATTGATCTGTCTCCATAAGAAGCTGACAGGCGCGGTTTATGCGTAAACGGTTTACAAAATCAGTAAACGTGTTGCCTGTTGCTCGTCGAAAGTAACGAGAGAATCGACTTTCAGTCATACCGACACGTTCCGCAATCTCAGCCATGGTAAACAATGTTGAGTAGTTCTCGGAGATAAAATCAACGACCTCACTAATGCGTTTTAAAGAGGCATCATCTTCAAAGCTTTGCAGTTGCACACTTGACAGTAAGCGATAGTTTTGATGGTGGGTTAATTTAGTCAGTAACTGCAAGAACTCAGAAAAACGTTCCATGCCTGACGATTGTTTAATGCGGGTGATTGATGCATCGGCAATATCACTGGCACCAATAAACTCAATTCCGTGTTTCGCCCGCTCTAAAAGCGGTAAGGCTTCTTTTAGCTCAGGAAGCAATTTACATGCTTCACGCAGTGGCTCATCAGGGAATTGCAAAACGCGATCTCTAATTAATACGCCTTCTTCAGGCATGTCAGTAGATATCCAGTTATGCGGAAGGCGGGGGCCTGTTAGCACAAGGTTGCCAGGTTCAAATCGACCAATATAATCACCAACAAACAGCTTCCCAGAGGTTTCAGAGATCAAATGTAACTCGTATTCTTCATGGTAATGCCAACGAATAAGTTCATTAGGAGCACCATGCTCCAAGCAGCGGACAAAGCCAAATGAGCCTTCCGGTTCATAACCAAGATCCGGATTTCGCTGGAAAGCATGCTCGAGTTCTGGCGCGCGAGGATTGGTGTTACGGGTTGTTCGTGTGGTTTGCATTGTTCGAACCTCCTGTGTCATTGCGATTCAATTTTTGCGCAGCTCGCAGTGCTCCGGTTTGCCTTTCAAGTAAACTTAGTCTAGCAAATAGATGAGTTTCTGACTAATTTAGAGTGTTCCTTTTAGGATAAGTTGGTTCAAACTCACAATGCAAGTTTCCAAGGTTTATGAGTTTAGATTAAAGCCCCTTGTTTGTAATTACAGAATAAAACTGTTAAAAACCGTGTCTCATAAATTGTTTGCACCACTGACAGCACCCTTAGGTAAATGACCAAAGCATGAAACAGAAGAAGATCAGAAATATGGCCGAGTTCGCGATTGCCAGTGGTATATCACGTCCTACTGTCTCAAAATATTTCAACGATCCTAACAGTGTTCGTCAGTCTACTCGTGCACAAATCGAAGAAGCTTTAGGGCGTTTCGACTATCAGCCAAACATCTACGCCGTTAATCAAAATCGGCAAATGACTAAAAATATTGGCATTATAGTTCCCTACCTTGCTGACCCGTTTTTTGCTGAAATGGTGCGCTCGATAGAGAGGCGTTGTATCGATGCTGGTTTTTCCCCTTCACTATTCAGCTCACATGGTGAGCAAGCATTAGAAAACAGTATTTTGCAAAGTTTGCGCGCCATGAAGCCGGCGGGTGTTTTATTTGCGCCGCTAGGTCGTGAATCAGATAAAGCTGCTATTGAAACTTTCTGCAGTAATGTTCCGACGGTTCTTTTTGACAGTAATATCGAGGGCATGGGTGAGGCTTTTATCGGTTCAGATAATCATAGTTTTGTTTCTCAAACGGTTGACTACCTGACAAGAACAGGTGAGGCACCGTCTTTTCTTGAAATGAAGCACCCCGCTAATCCAAATGCTAATAAACGCCGCGATGCTTACTTGAACGTCATGAAGGAAAGACAGCTGGAACCACACGTTCTAAGCATAGAGGGTTCCGGTTGGGGCTTTGAGGAGATAGGCCGCCAAGGTGGCTTAAAAATTTTAGAAGAAGGTGGGCTACCGACAAACACTGTACTGTGCAGTAATGACCGACTCGCGATTGGTTTTTTATCTGCCTGCTTTGAAAAAGGCATCAAAGTTGGTCGAGATGATGATTGCGATATGCGTGTGGCCTCACACGATGATCATCCATTTTCAAGGTTCACTTGCCCATCGCTGACGACTGCTGCGCATGACTATACCTCTGTTTCTGAATACTCCGTTGAAATGCTGTTTCGCTTGATCGATAGCGGTGGACGACTTGAGAAACGCGAAGAGATACTTTTCCCTGCAAAACTAATAATGCGCGAGTCTGCTTAAAACTTTACGCGAGTAAAATTAAATGTTGACTCGCGAAAACTTTTTGTGTTTTACTACTCGGATCAGACAAACTTTACCCGTGTAAAAATACATATTGACCCGAGATGCTTTTATATGTTTTATTACATCTTGGTATTTTTTAACCTAGGAGGAGATCATATGAATCTCAAGAAGACCCTTTGCGCCGCTATGGCTGCATCGTTTTTAACAGCTGGCGTTGCCAGTGCCGATAACCTAACAATTGCTACTGTAAACAACGGCGACATGATCCGTATGCAGGGCATGACTGAAGACTTCACTAAGAAGACTGGTCACACTGTTGAGTGGGTTACCCTTGAAGAAAACGTACTACGTCAACGTGTAACGACTGACATCACTACTAAAGGTGGTGCTTTCGATATCATGACAATCGGTATGTACGAGACTCCAAT
>CALKXC010000465.1 GCA_938004025.1 uncultured Leucothrix sp.
CTTCGCCGATTCTTCCGTTGAACGCTCACGGTCAGTGTCTTCAACTCGCAATGCAAATACACCGCCTTTTTTACGTGCGTACAACCAGCTATACAGAGCAGTTCTTGCACTACCAATGTGTAGATTTCCAGTCGGGCTAGGGGCAAAACGTGTTTTAACAGTCATAATCTGAATCTGCAGCAAAAATAAGGGATGAAGGGTATCATTTTGCACGACTTAGCAAAAGCGAAGCAATAATATTAAGCAGACATAAAGCCACATTAAATTAAGATAAAAGCAACAACTAACCCCGCCAATAAACCCAAAAGCGGCATAACAATAATGAATAAGAAAAAACCCTTAAACATTGCACTTGGTTTAACCATTGCGCTTGTAGCTGTCAGCTTGCTCGGCGGTAATTTTTTATCGATGCCAGCAAAAGATGACTATATTTCTACGGCGGCGATTTCTGAAAACAAAACTAAAATGGTTGTCAAAGAAGACACGTTGCTGAGCATTCAAGCACTCAAAAATAGTGGCTGTAACAGAACAGTGCAATTAAACAACGAGGCGCTACTAGCCTTACCTCAACACCAATTCGTCACTCACCATTCTTGGTCTGATAAAGCAGAAACTTTCAGGGGTCCTTTGTTACAGGATGTGTTGGATACTGCCTGTGAAAATTCTGAGAAAATCAAACTTACCGCGCTTAATGATTACGCAATTGATATGGACTTTAATGAAGTCAAAAAATATCAACCAATTGTTGCGCTAAGTGTTGACGGAAAACGTTTGTCCGTTCGTGAAAAAGGTCCGCTATGGGTCATGCTACCGCTTGATAAGCACAACATCAAAGATCGAAGCTTAGATGGAATCATGATTTGGCAGCTTTCAGATATTGAGATTTTAAAAGCCAATGACGAAGCTTCATAAGCATAGCGAATCCAACGGATTAGTGACGATACTGCTTGGGCCGATACTGATCATTTGTATTGCTCTGGCAACCGCTAATTTAATGTCCACCTACAAACGTATTCATCATCAAAAACAAGAGTCTATCTGGAGCTTTATCCAATTGGACAAAGAGATGGGGAATACCTTGTTTGAGGCTCAGCAATACGTTAACGGTTATCTGGATGAAAAACCATTTCGTAGAAGCTACGAAGTCCTGTGGAGTCGCTTTCCTGTCACCATCAGCAGCATGCAGAGAGATGAGATTTTTAGCCAAATCGGTGGGCTTACAAAGCTCATTAGCAATGCATTTGATCACGTAAAATCAGCTGAAGCTTTGGTACTAGAAAATAATACGATCAATAAAGTTGAGCTAAACAACTGGGTTAATCAACTCAACGGAATGGCTAAAGTCATTAATCAGCAGTTGCTGCAAAACATTGCATCCAGCAACAGTGAGTACTCTCACAAAACTGCTAACAAAATTATTACTGCGGCTGTGATTCTTTTGACATTGATTGCAGGGTTCGTTTTATACCTAGGATTCTTATTATTTACGCTGGGTACTGAACGTAAGCGAAATTTGCATATGCTAGCGCACGATACGCTAACGGGTCTTTACAGCCGCGACAAAATAATGAAGCAAATTGACGCCTACTGTAAAAACGAAACGCCTTTTGTCTTACTCTCTTTTGATCTGAATAAATTTAAAGCCGTCAATGATACTTTCGGGCACCATGCCGGCGATCAACTGTTGATACATTTAGCCGACAAATTTAAGCAAAGCCTGAGTAAATTTGGCATGGTCGGACGAATAGGTGGCGATGAGTTTCTTTGGCTTGCGCAATCAGATGATCCAAGGATTGTGACGCAGCAATACGCCCTCTTCTTGGATGAATTAAAAGACCCCTGCATGATTAACGAGAAGCCAATTCAATTAGATATTAGCAGTGGTGGTGGCCTCGCAGCTGATTCTGATTTTCATATGACTCGCCTACTTGAGCGCGTTGATTTGGCAATGTATGAAGCTAAGTCACGCCAACAAAAAGAAATTTTCTGGGAAAGCAACATTGTAAAAAGTATTTTCCCAGGGCTTAATCGACGTAAATCGAAGTCGAGAAGAAAGCAATTAATTGGTTCTGATTGAACTGAGCTAATTAAACTTTGGGGAAACTAACGCTAAATTCAGCCCCTATCGGCTTATTAGTTTCCCCTTTAGCGGACACCTTATTTTTCACTGACACTTCCCCTTCCATACCCGTCGCTAATTGCTTAACAAGCGACAATCCGATTCCAGTGCCCACCGTATCACGCGTCAGCTCGTTCTCAGTTCGGTAGAAGAGTTTAAATATAGCCTTCATTTGCTGCTTTTCAATACCGGGGCCAAAGTCACTGACCGTGAAAACGACTCGATTATTTTTTTCTATACCAACGCGCAAAATCACTTCTTTTGTCTTTGACTTAGCCGAAAACTTAAGTGCGTTATCAACCAAGTTAATCATTATCTGAATTAGCCAATCCAGATCGATTTGAATGGTTGATTGCTTAGCAACAGCGTTTGACTCGATCGTGAGTTTGAAATTAGCGGCCTCAACTTGTGAACTGATTTTAGCTTGAATGTCCTGAACGATCTCAGCAACATTGTAAGTATTTAACTCTGGATCTTGCTCATTTCGATTCATGCGTGCTAGCTGTAAAACATTGTTGATTAGCCGACTCAATCGCTCACTTTCATCGTAGATAAAATCATAATAATGCCGTTTCTTTTCTTCAGACGCCCAACCTTGTTTTAAAATCTCTCCATACATTCGAATGGACGTTAGTGGGGTTTTTAGCTCATGACTGATTGCTGATACAAAGTCTTGCTGTTGATTTGCAAGATTGATCTGACCTATTCCTAAACGATACATTAGGTAAAAGCCACCTAACAAAACGCTAGCCATAATCAACGCTAACCAAAGTATCAAGCGCCCCCCTGGACCTATGGGAAGATCAGTAATACTGACTATCATCTGTAAACCACTGAATGGGGCTGAAAAACGATATTGAAATAACTCTTCACCCGCTAAGCCTTGGCTTTTTAATGCATAGTCCTGCTGTTCAAGCTCGGAAAAGTTTCCTAGTAAATTACCCTGATAAGCGATAAGCACTGAGCTCATTTCTGATAAGCCAGTATTCAAAAAGTCATCTTTTATGATTGAAAGAAATTGCGCTTGATCAACGATCAGGCCCTGAGTATAACGTTGTCCGTTTAGCCACACTTTTCTAAACAGGACGAAGTGACC
>CALKXC010000466.1 GCA_938004025.1 uncultured Leucothrix sp.
TTAAAGCGTGAATCGTTGTTTTAAATCAGTAAAATTTAGTCCAAATGCCGCCATTTGGACGATTTATGTAAGGCTAGGCCCTAAGGTATAGGATATACACTAAAACAAGGAAGACGTTATGACTAAATTATCGATCACAGGCCTTATCACACTGGGTCTTTTTGTCGGGGCAGCACCTATATTGCATGCCACCGAAACGACAGAGCAGAAATTGGTCGAAGTAAGGCTTAATGACACAATCGATGAAGATCGTGGTTACTGTCTGGATATTGCGGGCGGTAAAGGTACCCGAGCGCCATTGGATAAAGGTATGCAAGCGCATACTTGCTACGATTACACGGGCGAGTTGTTAGTAGATCAAAGCTTTGACGAGGCCTTGTTGAAAGAGGGTCAGTTTAAAATTCCCTACTTTGATATTTGCATGACAGCTTCAGCTGTTGAGGCTGAAGCATCCATCGCTTTGGCATCTTGTGACGACAATGCTGAAACGCAGCAGTTCTCCCTGGAAGAGAATGGCAATCTTGTGATGAAAACGAAGCCAGAACTGTGTATCACGGTTAATGCCAAGGAAAAGCGCGAAGGGCGAGGATCTACTCCTGTGCATGTGATGAGACCTCTGTCGCTACAAGCGTGTAGTGAAGACAACGCAAAGTATCAGACTTGGTTTTTGTTTAGCTTGTAAAGCAGTTATGCTGAACTGCACAAGCCACCTCCAGGTGGCCCTAATAAGGGTTATAGGCGTTTAGTCAATCTGGTGTTGGGTTTTGTAGAAAAAAGATTAAATTTGGTCTTGCCCATAGGGGGCAAGATGCGGCACAATACGCGTCTTAATTTTGACGCCCGAATGGGAGAGTAACTTTGCCTAATATTAAATCAGCAAAAAAACGTGTACGTCTATCTGAAGAGCGTCGTATACACAAGAAGCACTACACTTCGACAATGCGTACTCACATCAAGCGTGTGGTAACAGCGATCGAAGCTGGCGACAAAGAAGCAGCAACAGAAGCTTACACAGCTGCAATCCCTTCTATTGACTCTGGTGTGTCAAAAGGACTCATTCACAAGAATAAAGCGGCAAGACATAAAAGTCGTTTGAATTCTCGTATTCGCGCGCTTTAATAAAGCGGTGAAATAAAAAGCCGGCTTTAGCCGGTTTTTTTATGCATTCTACATAATAATAAAAGTAAATCAGTAACAACTCACGATAAGGGCTGTATAGTTCATTTGGGGAGGTCAGGGATAAACACTTCTCTGTAATCTATTTACTAAGGAATGGGTAAATTAATGTTCAGCAGATTCGTTGCACGACTTGTCGATTGGTTGGTTGCTATCTTAATAGTATGTTCGTTACTGTGGTTTTTTATTACCCAGCCAATACTGCCTTTGCAAAGTGCTGAAGGGCTTCCACAGGTCAATCAGGCCAACCTTAAGAATCATGTGATCAATTTGCGGAAGTTAGAAGCTTCACAGCAGATGATGAAAGGCTCATTAAGTACCGATGACTATATCTTCAGCTATTTCTCACGAATAGGTAAGCCTACCAAGCAAGGCTTCGTAGGAATGAGTGGGCGATATAACAACGTTAGCCTTTTGATTGGCCCAAAGGCTGGGAAAAGGGTTGTTATTGGTGTGCAGTATTCTCCACCTAAAGGGAATACTAAGCAGGCTTGGAACCCTAGTGGGGTGGCAGCATTGCTAGAAGCTGCGCGAGTTCTAGGCGCTAACCAAGAGAAGCTACCGGTCACGGTCGAGCTGGTTGCCTACGCTACAGCAGGAATGGCTGCGAATGGAACGCTTGATATGGGTAGCTTTCATCATGCTAAAGCGCTTAAAACCCAAAAAGTTGATCTAATTGTAATGCTAGCCTTGAAAAGCGTCGGCTACTATAGAGATAAGGCCTATACCCAGCAATACCCGTTCTCGTTTATGAAAATGTTGTATCCAGATACGGCGAATTTTATTAGCTTGTCTAGCCGCTTAGAAGACTTTGGAATAATACGCTCAGTTAAGAGTAGTTTTAGTCGCGTTCCAGACTTGTTGGTAGAGTCTGTTAGCGGCCCAGAAAACTTCCCATTAATTGGTGGCGCAGACCATGAGAACTATTGGGTGCAAGATTTTGCTGCATTGCAAGTGAGTGACCTATTAGATTACCGTCTGCCAAAAGGGCAGGCAGCTATTGATTACCCTTTGGATTATCAAGTCATGTCAAAAGTCGTTCAGGCGTTATTTCAGACGGTGGCAGATAATGAAGATATCGCTGAAGGTGATTCTAATGATGGTGTGTTGTCGCGCTTTCTAGAAAAAGTAACGGCTTTTTTCAACTAATAGCCGTTACTGTATCACTTCTTTTTACTGGGCAATTAACTAGGCTTGAGCTGCTCATTTATATAGTCAAGAGCGCCATCTATCTCAAGTAGTTCCGCTTCTTCCGCTGTTCGAGATTTGTATTCAAATTGCTGGTTCTTTAAGCCGCGATCTGAAATAACAACACGATGAGGGATACCGATGAGTTCTAAGTCTGCAAACATCGCACCAGGCCTTATATTTCGGTCATCTAGTAATACCTCGTAGCCCGCTTCCATCAGTGACTGATATAGGTCATCAGCAGCCTGTTTGACTTCTTCTGATTTGTGGTAGTTAAGTGGTGCAATCGCTATCTGAAAAGGTGCCATTGCTGCTGGCCATACTATGCCTTTGTCATCGCTGTTTTGCTCGATGCACGAGGCTACGATTCTGGAAATACCCACGCCATAACAACCCATAGTCATCAATTGTGACTTTCCATTTTCATCAAGCACTTTGGCATTCATTGTTTCAGAGTACTTGGTACCGAGCTGGAAGATATGACCAACCTCAATACCGCGACGAATTTCTAATTTGCCGTCACCATCAGGGCTTGGGTCACCCGCAACCACATTACGAATATCTTGGAATTCTGGCTCCGGTAAGTCACGCAGCCAATTAACGCCTTTTAAGTGATGTCCTTCTTTGTTCGCGCCACAGACAAAGTCAGAAAGCGTCTCTGTTGCGTAATCTGCGATAATTCGAAGATTCAAATTAACAGGCCCAAGCGATCCGGGCTTACTTCCAGTTAATGAGATAATCGTCTCTTCAGTTGCAAACGTTAGTGGCGCTTTAATGCCGTCAATTTTTTCAGCCTTAATTTCATTTAAGCTGTGATCGCCACGAACTAATAAAGCGACCGTTTTATCGTTATCTCCTTCCACAAGCAGGATCTTGATTTGCTGAGTTGCCGGTATATTCATGGCAGTCGCTAAGGCATCAATGGTTCTAAGGCCTGGGGTAGCGAATTCTTCCATTGTTTGTGTTGGCTCGGCACGAGTAGTCGTAGAGGGTAGGGTGGCTGCTTTCTCAATGTTGGCAGCGTAATTACCGGAATCAGAGAATGCGATATCATCTTCACCGCTGCTGGCTAAAACATGAAACTCATGAGAAGCGTTACCACCGATCGACCCATTGTCAGCTTCAACTGCTCTGAAGTTTAGTCCTAGGCGAGTAAAAATCTTTTGATAGGCATCGTACATGGCATCATAAGTTGCCTGTAATGACTCTTGGTTTTGGTGAAAAGAATAGGCGTCTTTCATAATAAATTCACGAGAGCGCATGACGCCAAAACGTGGTCTCACCTCGTCGCGGAATTTAGTTTGAATCTGGTAGAAGTTTATCGGTAACTGTTTGTAGCTAGTGATTTCGTTACGCACATAGTCCGTTATTATTTCTTCATGAGTTGGGCCAAAGCAGAACTCGCGATCTCCTCGATCGTTAAATCGTAATAGTTCTGGGCCATATTCTACCCAGCGCCCCGATTCCTTCCACAACTCGCCAGGTTGGACGCATGGCATTAAAACCTCAACGCCACCAGCGCGGTTCATTTCTTCACGTACAACATTTTCTACTTTGCGCAGCACTTTGAGGCCTAGCGGAGCCCAAGTATACAGACCTGAGGCGATGGGCTTAATCATGCCAGCTTTAAGCATCAATTGATGACTAATGACTTCTGCGTTTGCAGGCGTGTCTCGTAAGGTCGAGATAGGAAACTGTGATACTTTCATAGTTGCTCAGCTGGCTTCTGATTAATATTGATCGGCAAGTATACTGCGATTTCAATTAATCAGAAAGCACTGCTGAGGTTATGATTGTGAAAGCAGATTTTTATAGTCC
>CALKXC010000467.1 GCA_938004025.1 uncultured Leucothrix sp.
TCCCTCAAAGTAAAGCTGCAGGGTAACGGCGTTGTTATCTGATTTTACATAGGGATTATCCAAAACAACCCACTCAAACAGCAACCCCATTAAACGATCATTGCCTTGCCCATCGCCCACTTTAATCAGAGACTTAGCGTAACGCTTGTATAGCTCAGTAAAATCTAGCTTTGGCAGTTTTCTTTCTTCATGCGCCTGCAATACCCATTCAATCCCTTCTTCCTTAAGGAATTTTTCGAATATCTCCCGCTTTCTATAGCGCAGTGTTGAAGGACGTGATTGGTAGGTCAGGACATGCAAACCATTGGTTTTAGTTGCCTGGTCTACCGCCGGTTTTTGTGCAAACCGATTGTTGAGTAAATGCGTAGAACCATTGACAGTTACGTCAAAGCGCTCAAAGTTGTTAGGAAAAAAAGCGTAGGTATCGCCATCTAAGCCTTCGCCAACTTTAATATGTGCTTGAATATTAGCGCCTAGCTCAACCTTAAAGTTTAACGGTTCGAGCCAAAATTCGTGCGCAGTAGCTATTGTCATTAAGCTCGGCGACAAAGCTAGACTCAGCACAAGATAACGGAATTTGTATAACACCCTATTTAGCACGTAATATTACCCATAACTTTCATTATTCAGGGAATTAGTATGCACCCACATCGATTCAGGCTGCAAGGAACCCTTAAGCTATTAACCTTATTAATGCTCTCCTTAGCTTCTATTTTCGTTTTTGTACAACCTAGTCTGGCCCACGAGTCCAAGCCTGCGGTCGCTACGATTAGTGTTAATGATGACGGAATAGTTAATGTAAATATCGTTACCAATGTGGAAGCACTTATCGCTGGCCTAGGGCCTGACCATAACCCGGGAGAGTTTGCCAAAGCCTCTCGTTATGCTGCCTTACGCAAGATGTCTTCCGAAGAACTAACGCAAGCTATAAACGACTTTACAGGGACACTCCTCGAAGGAATCGAACTTCGAGCAGATGACAAACTATTGATCACGAGTTTACAAAGTAGCGAGATACCTGACGAAAACAACCCAAAACAAGCGCGGGAATCAACACTCAAAGTGGCAGCAAAGCTTCCTGAAAACGCTAAAACGCTAAGCTGGCAGTGGAATAAAGACTTTGGCGTTATCGCCCTACGTTTGAATTCACCCACTATTGAGGATGTCTTTAATGCATACCTCGAACCTGGCGTTCGAAGCGAATCGTTTGAACTAGCAAAACTTCAAGCAAAGCCTATGGGTGAGTTTTTAGGTGCCATGCCCACTGAATACCCTGAGTGGTTTAAAGATAGCTTTTTAGAGTTTGCTGATGATATAGAAGAAGCGACTGCCGAAGGCAAACGCCTTGCCATTCTGTTTCACCAAGATGGCTGCCCCTACTGTAATTTATTAGTTGAACGTAACTTGGCGCAGCAAGATATTGAAGCACTCATGAAAGAAAAGTTTGACGTCATTTCAATCAACATGTGGGGAGCGCGCGAACTGATTAGTGTGGGTGGCAAGGCGTATACTGAGCGTGATTTTTCTGCGGCCTTGAAAGTGCAATACACTCCCACGATGTTATTTTTCAATGAAAAAGGGAAACTTGCGCTGCGTTTAAATGGCTACTTGAAACCTGCTGAGTTTAAAAGAGCATTAAACTACGTCGCAGACAAGCAAGAGACTAAAATTAGCTACGCCAATTATGTAGCGGCCAACCGTGTTGCTGCTACCAATGCTGAACTCAATAATCAAAGTTTTTTTGATCAATCCTCTTTTGATTTCAGCTTGCCAGAATCTGGTTTTGAAAAACCACTCGCAGTGTTCTTCGAACAAAGTAATTGTCCAAACTGTGACAACTTACATCAAACTGTACTCGCAGGCGTTGATACTGCCAAAACCATTGATCAATTTAGAAATGTACAGTTGGATATGTGGTCGGATACCAAAGTTGTTACGCCTGAAGGGATTGCTATGAGCGCGAAAGAGTGGGCTAAGCAGCTAAAGATCAACTACGCACCTTCTATTGTGCTTTTTGATAAACAAGGTAAAGAAATCATCCGTATAGAAACCATGTTCAAAGCGTTCCATACCGAGTCAGTGTTTGACTATGTACTTGGTGAAGCTTACAAAGAAGAGCCCAGCTTCCAGACCTACATTAGTCACCGTGCAGACGCTATTCGCGAGACGGGTGAAACCGTTGATTTATGGAAGTAGTTTAAGCCTAAACCTTTTCGAACAGTAAATCCCAAACGCCATGGCCAAGTTTGATTCCACGGTTTTCAAACTTGGTTAATGGTCGATAATCTGGACGTTCAGAATAGCTTTCATTGGCTGATTGGTTTTTATAATCGGGTGCAGCAGTCATTACTTTCAGCATATGCTTTGCGTAGTGTTCCCAGTCAGTCGCTAAGTGTAAGACACCGCCTTTCTGCAATTTAGTTGCTAGCAAAGCAACAAACTCAGTTTGAACGATACGACGTTTGTTATGACGCGACTTGTGCCAAGGATCTGGAAAGTAAATCTGTATACGATCTAGTGAGTTATCAGCAATCATTTTGTTGATGATCTCTACCGCATCGTGATGCATGACACGAACATTGCTAAGCTCATATTCACCAACAAGATGCAGTAAGTGCCCTACTCCTGGCCTATGCACTTCTATACCGAAAAAGTCACGCTCCTGAGCTTCTTTCGCCATTTGAGCTAAGGAGTCACCGTTACCAAAACCAATTTCTAAAGTGACAGGTGCTTTACGGCCGAAGGTTTCTGAAAGATTGATTTCGCTTTCTTGGAACTCTACGCCAACGATTGGCCACTGGGACTCTAATGCGAGCTTTTGGCCTGAGGTAAGGCGGCCTTGGCGAAG
>CALKXC010000468.1 GCA_938004025.1 uncultured Leucothrix sp.
GTTTCTCAACTTACTGATATCCAGTATAAAATGCGTCAGCATATTGATTTAAAAATTGAGAATATTTTCTTTGACGAAGAGAAAGTTGACCTGCCGGATATATTGATCGTTTTATTAAGCGATGATTATTTTACATCAGCCACTTATGTATCGTTGGAAAGTCAGCTGTCGCAAGAAACAGGGTTAAAGCCAATCGTAATTCCAGTAATTGCCGATGGGGTTGAAAAAGGGGAAGGCAGCTTTTTATTAGAAATGGCGTGCCTACCTGCAGACAAAAAGCCATTGCAACAATGGCGTGTGAAAAGTGCGTTTTGGTCGAGCATCAATAAATCGCTAATTAAAAGCATTAGGTATGCGGCTGGCCTTAAGTAAACCAGCTTTATTAATGAACGAATCGGCTTTTTTTTACACTTAACTACTGCTATAAAGCAACTACTAACGGTAGTACCTTTGAGATAAGTGAGCTTGCTGGCTTTTGCGCAGATGTGTAATAATTGTGTGGAAATTAAGAACCAACGGGCCTTCTATACAGGCGATAATAATAAGATAAATGCCCCAAATATTAATAAATGAGACCCCTATGAGCCCTCAAAAAATCCGTAAAGCAGTAATTCCCGTTGCTGGACTAGGCACACGAATGTTGCCAGCTACCAAGGCTATTCCAAAAGAAATGCTTCCTATTGTTGATAAGCCAATGATTCAATACATCGTTAATGAATGCATTGCCGCAGGAATCAAGGAAATAGTACTAGTAACGCATTCAAGTAAGAATTCTATCGAAAATCATTTTGATACGAGTTACGAATTAGAAGCTACCTTAGAAAAAAGAGTTAAGCGTCAGTTACTAGACGAGGTACGCTCAATTTGCCCAGCCGATGTCACTATCATGCAAGTGCGTCAGGGTGTTGCAAAAGGTTTAGGTCATGCGGTGCTTTGCGCTGAACCTCTAATAGGTAATGAGCCCTTTGTTGTGGTGCTACCTGATGTCATTATTGATGATTATCATAGTGATTTAACCACTGAAAACTTAGCAGAAATGATCCGATTGTTTGACTTGAACGGTGAAAGTCAGATCATGGTTGAGCCTGTTCCAATGGAATTGGTAAGCGGTTACGGTGTTGCTGATGTAAATGGCCATGAGCTTGCACCAGGAGCATCTGCTCCAATGACTGAGGTAGTTGAGAAGCCGCCGGTTGACGAAGCACCTTCTAACCTTGCAGTTGTGGGGCGTTATGTACTCAGTCACAGGATATGGGACCTTCTTAAACAGACACCAGTTGGTGCCGGTGACGAGATTCAGTTGACTGATGCTATTGCAATGCTGATGAAGCAAGAAACAGTAAACGCTTTCAATATCACCGGTAAAAGTCATGACTGTGGTTCTAAATTAAGCTACATGGTTGCTAATGTAGAGTATGGTTTAAGGCATGCTGGTATCGGAGAAAGGTTCCGTAAAGCACTCTCAGAAATAAAATTATAACGTACTTTTTTTATGCAAATTGCGTGGGCATAATATACCGACATATTAAAAAGGTTGGCAAATTATGCCTAGCGATTTACGACTGGAACAGCTTTCTCGCTGGGTCCATAAAAGCAAACCAAATGCAAAGCTAGCGTCGGCATCAGCAGACGCCAGCTTTAGGCGTTACTTTCGAGTTTACGATCAAGAGCAAACATGGATTGCCATGGATGCCCCGCCTGAAAAAGAAAACCTTGTGCCCTTTATTGATGTCGGTGAGCGTTTACTTGCCGCTTCGGTTCGTGCCCCTGTGATTTACCAAAGCGACTTAGAGCAAGGCTTTCTGTTGATGGATGATTTTGGCAGCGTTCCCTATTTGACAGAACTTAATGCCGAAACTGCTGATCATCTGTATTTAGACGCTTTAAAAGCACTGGTGAAAATCCAGTCTGCCAATAGTAATCAGCTTCCAAACTATGATGAGGAGTTGCTGCAGACTGAGTTAATGCTCATGCCTGAATGGTTCCTCAGTAAGCACTTGGAGATTGAGTTACAAGATTCAGAGAAAAGTGCTTTAAAAGCCGTATTTGCATTGCTTGTTGATAACGCACTTGAGCAACCTCAGGTATTTGTACATCGTGATTATCACTCACGTAATCTCATGATCACGAGTGAAAATAATCCCGGTGTTATTGATTACCAGGACGCAGTCTTAGGGCCTATTTGTTATGACTTGGCCTCTATTCTGCGTGATTGCTACATTGTCTGGCCAGAAAGCTCAGTAAATCGCTGGGTTGAAGATTATCGCCGTCTGGCTATTGAAGCCAATTTACTGAGTGATGAAGTTGATCCAGAGCAATTCAAGCGATGGTTTGACCTGATCGGTTTGCAACGTCACTTGAAAGTTTTAGGTATATTTGCCCGGCTTAGTCATAGAGATGGAAAGCACAATTACTTAAATGATTTACTCCTGACTTTAAGTTATGTCCTTTCTGTAGCAGAGCGTTATCCTGAAACTTCCGCACTAATAGATATATTCAGGCGATATGAAATTCCTCAAAGAATAGGAACGGTTGAGATTCCAGCATGAAGGCTATGATATTAGCAGCAGGGTCAGGTACTCGCATGCAGCCCTTAACGGCTCATTTGCCAAAGCCATTGCTATCTGTTGGGGGGAAGCCACTTATTGTGTGGCACCTGGAACGCTTAAAGCGTAATGGGTTTCAAGAGGTGGTGATCAATATTGCATGGCTGGGTTATAAGATTCCTGAGATTTTGGGTAATGGCGAGCAATTCGGCTTATCGATAGAGTATTCTGACGAGCAAGAAGAAATGGCACTTGAAACAGCGGGAGGGATTATTAAGGCGCTTCCAATCCTTGGTGCTGAGCCATTCTTAGTCGTTAACGGGGATATCTGGTGTGATTATGAGTACAGGTCCATTTCACCATTGCTTGATAGTGATCTAGCGCATTTGATCTTAGTTGATAACCCTGCCCATAATCCCAATGGGGACTTCCTGTTAAAATCTGGAAGGGTTTATAGCGACGGCTTTTCACAGCTGACTTTCTCTGGAATTGCCTATTATCATCCAGATTTCTTTAAGCAGCGGCCTTATGGCAAGCAAGCATTACTACCAATAATGAGAGATGCGATGTCGCTAGGTCGTGTCAGTGGGGAGCACCATAAAGGCATGTGGCAGGATATAGGGACACCAGAACGTTTAGCAGAGCTAGATCGGTCGTTAGAGTCGATATAGCTCTGCTAATATAGGTAATCAATTAGAACTGTTGAACAAGTCCTTCAGCCTGTAAGTCAGCATGATAAGACGAACGAACCATCGGCCCACTGGCAACGTGAGTGAAACCCATTTCATAACCAATGACTTCTAGCTGTTTAAATTCTTCTGGTGTTACAAACCGTTCTACAGCTAAATGGTCGAGGCTTGGTTGCAGGTATTGACCCAGTGTCAACATGTTGCAGCCATGATCCAAAAGGTCCTGCATAACGCTCTGAACTTCTTCTAAGCTTTCGCCTAAGCCCAGCATTAAACCGGACTTTGTAGGGATGTCTGGGTACATGCCTTTGAATTTCTTTATGAGATCTAAAGACCATTGATAATCTGAACCAGGGCGGGCCTTTTTGTATAAACGCGGCACAGTTTCTAGGTTATGATTAAACACATCAGGAGGTGAATTGCTCATGATCTCCAGTGCGATGTCCATACGTCCTCTAAAATCAGGTGTAAGGATTTCAATGTTAATGCCAGGATTCAACTCGCGCGTTTTCCTAATGCATTCAACAAAGTGACCTGCACCACCATCCCTCAAATCATCTCTATCGACTGAGGTGATTACGACATACCTCAAGCCCATTGCTTTGATCGTCTCAGCCATATTAATTGGCTCTTCCTGGTCTAATGGATCTGGCCTACCATGTGCAACATCACAGAAAGGACACCTGCGTGTACAGATAGCCCCCATAATCATGAAGGTGGCGGTTCCTTTGGTGAAGCACTCCCCAAGGTTAGGGCAGGCTGCCTCTTCACAAACCGTATTAAGCTTTTGTTCCCGAAGAATCTCTTTTAGGCGTCTAACTTCAGGGGTGGTGGGGGCTTTGGCGCGAATCCAAGAAGGTTTACGTTTGATTTCAGTACTAGGTACAACTTTAATGGGTATGCGGGCAACTTTCTCTGCACCACGCAATTTAACACCTTGGGTAACTTTCGAAGTACTTTCACTCATGATTTTGCCTTCAGAACAGGGTTATCTAAGGCGTGAGTATAACAAGAAATCTATGAAAGCTACCGTAATTCAATGCTTCGATAGATTAGATTTTCTATAGGCGGAGTTGTCAAAAAAGACAAAATAGAATTTGTATAAACAAGAAGGGGCGCCAATTAATTGGCGCCCCTTTAGTGTCAATGAAATGATGACTTAAAACTAGTACTTTCTAACAACTCGAACAACTGAGCCGTTACGGTTAAGCGCATCTGTTAAAGCACAGTCCGCTCTTTCAACCTCGCTGTGATGTCCATGATCACCATGCAAAAAGTGTTGTTTTGCATTGTGTTGAACCGGTGAATGAGCGGGATAACTTGATCTAGACATAATGGTAGTCACTGGCCCTGCACCTCTGTTCAGTGCATCGGTTAATTCACAATCAGCTTTTTCAGCATGAGTGTGATGTGAGTGGCCATGGTGCTGAATCTTACCGGTATGTTTCATTGGTGCTGGCTTACCACCTTGAATATAGTGATGATTCGCAGACTTAACAGGACGATTAAATTTTTGATTAGAAATAATCGTAGTGACTGGGTTAGCACCTCGGTTTAGTGAATCAGTCAGCTCGCAGTCTAATACCTGTGCCTGAGTGTGATGTCCGTGACCCGCGTGGCGATTACTTTGCTGAATTCGTTGAATAGGCTTCCTAGCTTGCACTGGTTGTTGCTTTACGAAACGTGGCTGCGTTACAGGCTGACGCTTTTGTTGTTGGGCCACTTGAGCGTTAACATAAACTGGTTTTCGATAGCTGAGTGGTGTGGTCACACTACTGCTACCTTGAGGGGTATTTTCAAGTGCTGCTGCTTCACCTTCGGCATAACCACGACGATATCCTGCATCTAGGCAGTCTTTGCAGTTTGCTAGGCGAGGCTTTGCTTGCTGGGCAACTTGATCTTCTGAGCCATCAGAGCCAGCGTGTGCGGCAGTAGCAAAAACAGCCAATAAACTGATAAATAAAGAAGTGAATAATATTTTCATAGTGACGTTTCCGGTCGATTATTTTTTGTTTATTAAGCCTAATGGCATAACAGTGACATTGGTTGCTACAATAAGGCTTGAGAGCGGTTAGCCGTTATGTAAAAACGAACCGAATTAACATTTCCTAAGATGAATGGTTAAAAATAGGCTTTAGGTAAAAAAATATGTCAGATAAAAATACAACCACTCACTTCGGCTTTGAAAATGTAGCCGTTGAAGAAAAAGTAACTAAGGTGGGCGAGGTATTCCACTCAGTTGCAAGTAAATACGACATTATGAACGACCTCATGTCTGGAGGAATTCACCGCCTTTGGAAGCGTTATACCATTAATAAATCAGGTGCGAGAAGAGGTCATCAGATATTAGATTTAGCAGGTGGTACGGGCGATTTAGCCGCTAAGTTCACTCGAATCGTTGGCCCTACCGGCAAAGTTATATTGTCAGATATCAATTCATC
>CALKXC010000469.1 GCA_938004025.1 uncultured Leucothrix sp.
GCTTCACTTATCTGTGGTCGGGATAGTAGTTTTTTTATAAAAAACAGACTAATTACAATAGCGACGAGGACACCATTGGCAAGTAAGGTTGCGGTTGCAGCTCCTTCAATTCCATATATAGGGATCAGTATGATATTCGCTACTAGGTTAACAATCATAGCCACCGTTAGAGCAATATTTAGATAACGTACTTTCTCACTAGCAATAAACATGAAAGAAAAAGTTAAGCTTGCCGCTCGTAATAGCTGAGCGAGTAATAATAGTGCCAAGGCTTGCTTTGCGGCTAGGTATTCTGGTTTAAAAACTATGAGTATCAAATCTGACAGTGCATACATTACACCCGTAACAATGATTAAAACAGCGAGCACCAAAGCCGTCGCTTGCCAGAAGAAATTCCAGAGGCGCTCTGGTTGATGATTGTATATGGCTAATAGTCTTGGGTAAATCGTTGCATCCAGGGCGCCAAGAAAGAATAAGCTGATATAAGATACCTTGGCTGCTACGTTATAGAGCGCAACCTTTTCATTGCCTAAAAAATAACCAACCATCAAAGCGTCTGCAAATATCATCATGAAGGAAAAGAATGATATGGGTGCTAGAGGCAGTGACTTAATAAACAACGCTTTGAGCTTTGGTGCATTGTTATCAGACCAAGATCCGTTTTTGATGAAAGGTCGGACAACAAAAAACGAGAAGAATCCCGTTAATGACAAAGATAATATATATACAACAACGTGTCCGCCGCCGGTTGAAAAGTAATTCCAAGTAAAAGCAATGAGCACTAAAAAGCTAACACCGGGTAATGCGTTTTGTGTAAGGATCGATAAAGAGCTATGGCGAATTGCTTTCAGGTAGAAGCTATTAACAAACATAAAATTAAAAAAGATGACGCACACGGACGCCCACATCAAATGGCTTAGCTCGATATCACCGTGAAAAAATGCTTCACGAACATAAGGGCTCATTAGCAGCCATATTCCCACAAACAAACCTGAAATCAGCAATACTAATTGATGAGTATTCTTCAGATAGGCTTTTTTGAAATCTATGTGGTCTTCGTGGGCACTTGCCACTTCTTTGACAATGAGTTGATCCAAACCAACTCTGCTCACCAATGCGACCCCTGAAACAAAGATCATTAGTAAGAAGACAACCCCTGCATTTCCCAAACTTAATTGGCGAGTAATCAATATTGCCACAGCAAAATTAAGCGCCACGCCTGTGAAGCGGGCAATCATAGAAAGCGCGCTTTGTATTATCAGAGGGTTATGAAGCAGCTTTTGGAGGATTTGCATTGCTTAGCTAAGAGTTCCGTCTATATAGTCACCTAAAAAAGTCACTAATTGCACACGCTTGTGATTTTCTGACTCTGCTGGGCAATCTAGGCTTTCACGCTTTCTTAGGTGAGCGAATAAATCTTCTTGAGTAGTGGCAGTGTAAACGCCCGGAAGTTTACCCATCCATAGCAAACCATCAGCTTGATGATTGTTTCGGTGCTCGCCCAGTTCAAACTGACGATTGATGACGATAATAGGCGTCTGGTGCTGCCTTGAGCTTATAATATTACCCATTCCAGCATGTGAAACAAATGCGGTTGAATCTTTGATGTAACCATTGTACTGATCACCATCTAAAAAACGCTCCCATTTCATATGTTTGGGCTCGTAATCTCCATCGCCAATCTGTGCAAAAACAGCTTCATCATTGGTTTCTGCCCATTCATCCATATACTGAATGAGGCGATCAAATGAAAACTGTGTGCCTACGGCTACAAAAATCATAATACTGAACCTTGGTAGCGAATCTTCTTACCGTCACTTAACGGCTCCCACTGGGTCACCACTAGGTTTGCATGGTTCTTAACCATTTCACCAGAGCGGGATAGTTTGGCAACGTTTGCAATACTATCGACCCAAATAGTTTTGATTGGTAGCACTTTAGCAATCAGAACAGCAATCGCACCGGGAGCTGCACCGGTTGAAATAATGGCAGAAGGTCGTTCCTTGATCATTATCCACAACAATTGAAAAGCAAGAGGGATGAGCTTCAATTTACTATCAGCACTTGCGTCCGTAATATTGTGAATCTTACGATGACTCTTTTGTGATCCGTACTGAGTTCCCGGTGTCGCATAAACAACATCAAATCGAGACTCCATTTCATTGCAGATTTTATTAAGCTGGATCCAATGGCCACCAGGCGATGATATGGCCAATATTTTTTGTTTTTTACTCATTCTAGCGTTTATGCCGAGGTAGGTTTATGGAAGTAAAATGCGGCTTGGTCACCTTGTTGCTCAGCATTGAGTGCCTTGCTACGAATTGCATATTCACTGATTTTGTGTTCGCTGAATATCGACTTTTCAGGGTCAACAGCATAAGAGCGCTCGTCATTTAGAGGGATATCTTTCAAGTACTGCTCGCTGCCCCAGTATTGGAAAGCGAAAGAGTCGTAGACGGTTTCTTTCAGCTCTAGGCCACTTTGGTCAGCTAAGCTTTGCATGCTCTTTTGCGAGTGTAAGAACAAGTGACGAGGAGCATCTAATTGCACCCAGTCAACGCCATAATGATCCCAAGCCCAACTGCTTACGGTCGGTACGCGAATCATGCAAACGCCGCCGGGCTTAAGAAGCTCTTCTATTTTCGCGATGACTTCGTGCTGATCCATAACGTGTTCGAAAGAGTGGTTCATCATGATGAAGTCCCAATCACCTTCAGTTATTTCATGAATGGATTTCTGTTCAATGATTAATCCATTATCGTATTCAATTTTTTTAGCATTGAATGGATCAGCCCCTAAAATATTTTCAAAGCCACATTCTTTGAGTGAATGAAGAAGGTGGCCCGCACCACAGCCAATATCTAAGATCTTTGATTGCATCGTGACATTAGCTTTTTGTAAGCGAGGTAGCTTGTCATGCGGCTTGCGCATTTGCAGTAGCTTACCGATGAATCCATGTCCAGTGGCTGCGTAGCGATCACGCGCAGTGATCATTGCTTTTTTCAAACCTGTTTCGGGTTTAATCTCGTCATAAGAATAGTAATCATCGCCTGGGTAGTAATCCTGAATGTTGTCGGGCACTTCAGCGATCTGCAGACACCCGCAATTACCGCACTCAAAATAAGTGTGTATATCACGCATGCCAAGCATCATTTCACGGGCTTCATGGGTCTTATTGTTTTCACTGTTCGAACAGATGCGACACTGCATTGTCTCAATCCTAAATTTTTTGTAAGCTTTTAGTCGAAGCTAGTCGTTAATGGGCTGCTTAAAGGTTCATTAGTT
>CALKXC010000470.1 GCA_938004025.1 uncultured Leucothrix sp.
ATGTTTGCGCTGCTTCATGATGCGGCAGAAGTATTCGATTTGATCCGCAAAAACATTCGGCGTTGCTACTTCAACCGTCGCGGGCAAATTGATGATGACTTCGCGACCTTTTTCAGGCTCCCACTCAGCAACCACCGCATCGCAAACTTCAGCGGCATATTCAACTTCGGTTCCAGTAAAGCTTTCTGGTGAGTATTGGAATGCCCACTCAGTATCTGGGTACTTTTCAGAGTAGTCACGCACCTGTCGAGCGCCCTCTACCGCAATGGCTTTAATGCCTTCCTTATCTAATCCAAACACCTGCTCTCGCTGAACAACTGAGGTAGAGTTGTAGACGTGCACGATGGCTTTTTTCACGCCGATCAACGACTCATAAGTCCGTGCAATCAATGATTCACGTGCCTGTGTTAACACCTGGACGGTTACATCATCTGGAATCAAGTCTTCTTCGATTAACTTACGCACAAAGTCAAAGTCAGGCTGTGAAGCGGATGGGAAACCGATTTCAATTTCTTTAAAACCCATTTTCAATAGGTGCAAGAACATGCGCGTCTTTTTAGGAATATCCATCGGGCTGATCAGCGCCTGGTTACCGTCGCGCAGATCCACACTACACCAATCTGGTGCTTTAGTGATTTGTTGGTCAGGCCAAGTGCGATCCGTCAATTTTAACGGAGTAAACGGGACATATTTCTTATGATCAAACACGACATTATTCCTTTGGATAGGGTTTCGTTGCGATAAAAGTCGCAGTAGGGTAACTATAGAGGAAACAATGCGCAATGACTCTGCTAAATTGCGCTAATTAATTATTTTTGCGCAATATTATTTTAACCAGTAAGACTTATAGCACCTTATATTGCTTAGTTTAAACATATCATGCAATCAAACAACACTTTAGATCGTTACGACATAAAAATATTGCACGAATTACAGCAAGATGGTGCGCTGTCCAACCAAGATCTTGCTGAGCGTGTTGGCTTAACTGCTGCGCCCTGCTCGCGTCGAGTTAAGCAACTTGAGGAGTCAGGAGTTATCGCTGCTCGTGTGGTTCGCATTGATGAGCGCAAAGTGAATTTAAGCGTCATTGTACTGCTCAACATCAGCATGGATAAACACACACCTGAGCGATTCGAGACTTTTGAACAGGCCATTGCTGATATTCCTGAGGTCATGGAGTGCTATGTCATTACAGGAAATACAGCGGATTATCAGCTGAAGATTGCCGTGCCTGATTTGGAAAGTTACTACGATATTTTATTGGGTAAAATCACACGCATTGAAGGCGTTAGTGGTGTGCATTCCTCGTTTGTATTAAGGAAGGTGGTGGATACTACGGCAGTTCCATTAGAATATGCAAAGCGGTAGTACTGAGCAAAAAGGCCCTGCATCACCATCTAGACACAGGGTTTAAATGGCCTTGCATCCCTATGCAAATGCAAGGCTGGCTTCAAGGCAGTTTACTTGATTTTCTTACCGCGAAACGCTTTATGACAAGCCTTACACGAAGCACCAACATCTTTTAAACCACCGCGCAGGCTATCTAAACCTTTACCTGCAACTGCTGCTAGTCCATCAGCTGCAGCGACCATTTGCTTACCATTCTCTGCAACTTTAGGGTAAGTCGTCCAGATTTCAGCTAATGCACGCGTTTCTTTTTCTAAGCCTTCGTCACTTTGGCTAGTGCCTTGGGGCCACATCGCACCATTCATTCTAACAAGCTGAGCAAGATTATCTGCAGCCTCTTGTGCCGCCTTAGCATCATAATCGACCTTGCCTTTGGCCATAGCGCCGACAATTCCTAAGTTAAATCCATACAGCTGCATGAGTGATTGACGTGCTTTTATGGCAGGGTTTACATCATCTGCGCTTGCCAAACCGACGGTGCCAGCCATTACGGCTGACATGACTAATCCTGTTACTACGGCTTTAAATTTGTTCATAGAATCTCACCTTACTCCGTGTCGATAGATTGGAATTCCAATTTATCATGTGTGAAAACCCATTGAAATTAGCAATAATTTCACAGATAATTGTGCAAATATGCACAGGTTAATTTGGGATGACTTACAATATGTTCTCGCCGTGGCAGAAACAGGATCGTTATCCTCAGCTGCTCGTGCGCTAGGTGTGCACCATGCAACCGTGCTCAGGCGCATCGCCGCTTTTGAGGAACACTGTGGTGTTAAAGTGTTTGAAAGAGGCGTTCGGGGCTACCACTTAACCCCTGAGAGCAGCCATATCCTATCCGCTGTGCGCAATATCGATGAGATGATCGAGAAGTTACGACGAAATATTGCCAGTCAGGAAGACTCAGTTAGCGGCCCTTTAAAAGTCACAACGACAGACTCCCTTAGCGCCGTTGCCATCATGAAGTACTGTACTCATTTCACCAAAAAGTACCCTGCTATTTCTGTAGAGTTAATGTCGCGAAATGACCAACAAGATTTGTCACGACTTGAGTCAGACATAGCCATACGCCCTGCTGCTTTTCTGTCACCTGACCTTGAAGGTGAATATGCTTGCGACCTCACATTTGCACCCTATGCTAGTCAAGATTACTTAAACCAAAGTGAGATTCTAAACGACGTTGTGCATCATGACTGGCTTGGCCTATCGGGATTAATCAAAAATGTTGGCTTTTCCGACTGGATGAATTCAACCATCCCGCCTCACAAATTTGCTTTCCATGCTGACTCGTTTCTTACCTTGGCCGCATTAGCTGAGGAAGGCCAAGGGGTTGCAATCATCCCCTGCTGTTTAGGTGATACGTCTAAAAAGCTAGTGAGAATAAAGCACTTAGTTCCTAATTTCTCAACTGGCATCTGGGTTGCCGCGCATCCGGACATGGCTGGTTCTGCAAAGATCCAAGCAGCAATATCATTTTTTGTTAGTGCAATAAGAAATGAAAAAACGTTATTTGAAGGTCATAATGCGAAGCAATAAATACATCATCAGGAATATCAATGAAATACGCATCCGTCACTGACCGACTCGCAACATTAGGTGGCGATAAATGGGAAATTTATGCCCTCGCCCGACAAATGAATGCTGACGGTGCTGACATCGTTGAACTCACCATCGGCGAACCTGATATCCCAACCCCTGACTTCTTAGTTCAAGCTGCCACCGAATCATTGTCTAAAGGTCGCACCCTCTATTCCAATGGCCGAGGAGAGAAAAAGCTTCTTGACGCATTATCAAAGCGCTATACCGAACGCATGCAGCGTCCTATTACTGCAAATCAGGTTCTCTGCTTTCCAGGCACTCAAACTTCACTTTATGCGGTAATGAGAGGTTTGGTTGAAGACGGCGATGAAGTGCTGTTGGGGGATCCACTTTACGCAACTTACCAAGGTGTGATTGCCTCAACTGGCGCTACTTTAGTTTCAGTTCCTTTGCGTCATGCAAACGACTTTCGTATGAGTGCCTCCGATATCGAAGCACGAATCACCGACAAAACTCGTGTGATTATGCTGAACACACCTCACAATCCAACCGGGGCGGTGTTAACCACTGAGGACGTGCAGTCAATAGGCCAACTTGCCATCAAGCATGATCTGTGGATTCTCTCCGATGAAGTTTATGATGAGATGGTATTCAGCACGTCAACCTTTGTTTCACCATTACAATTTGAGGATTTTGCTGAGCGGACGGTAGTGGTTAGCTCGATTTCAAAGTCGCACGCTGCTCCAGGGTTTCGCAGTGGCTGGTGTGTCGGTCCTGAAGAGTTTTGTGCGAAAGTCTTACCACTTTCTGAAACCATGCTGTTTGGCAACCAGCCGTTTATAGCTGATATGACGGCTCTTGCAGTATCCGCACCTTCTGAAGCCGCTGCTGGCATGATGACGCGATTTGAAAGACGTGCGAACCTGCTTGAAGCACGATTACATGCTGAGTCTGATTTGAAAGTACA
>CALKXC010000471.1 GCA_938004025.1 uncultured Leucothrix sp.
AAAGCCGCTTAATACTAAAAAATCACTAATCGTTTCCAACTGTTGTTGCATCCTGCACCTCAATACATGGTCTTTATCATTTGCGAATAATCGCATACTCACATCCACAAGTCGCCAGCAGAAATAATTTGCGTATAATTGCCACTATGATTGATCTAAAAACACAGTTTCCGCACTACCTAAAACTCATTCGATTTCACGGCCCAATAGGTACTTTCCTATTGCTCTGGCCAACGCTTTGGGCGCTATGGATTGCCTCGGACGGTTTTCCAGACCTAAAAATACTGGTCATCTTTGTATTGGGGGTCTTTTTGATGCGCTCCGCAGGCTGTGCGATTAATGACTATGCCGATCGTGACTTTGATGCTGATGTCGCACGAACGGAACAACGCCCACTGGCAACTGGCGCAATCTCAGCCAAAGAAGCCATCGGTGTTTTTGTAGTACTTGGCTTGGCATCACTTTTTTTAGCGTTATGGCTTAATTGGCTAACGATTGGAATGTCGGTTATAGCCATTGCGTTAGCAGTCAGCTACCCCTTTATGAAGCGCGTGCATATGCTGCCTCAGGTGCATCTAGGGGTGACATTTGGCTGGGCTATTCCCATGGCGTACACTGCCATTCATAACGAACTGCCAGACCTGAGCAATTGGTTAATCTTTTTTACTGCGGTGATTTGGACAACGGCTTACGACACTATGTATGGCATGGCCGATAGGGAAGAAGACTTGGAGCTGGGATTGAAATCTACTGCGATTTTATTTGGTGATAACGACAAGCTTATTGTCGGCATTATGCAGTTTATTGTCGCGATGATGTTAACCGGCATTGGATTGCTTAATTCGTTGGGTGGTTTTTATTATCTGGGAATCGCGATCGCATCAGTGTTCTTTGTTTATCAGCAGTACCTCATTCGAGATCGTGAATCAGTACCCTGCTTTCATGCATTCTTAAACAACAATTGGTTTGGGATGGTGGTATTTATTGGCTTAATGCTTGACTACCTTTTATAAAAAGGGAAAGGCCTACCCATGGAGTCAGTGCCGGCCTAAGAAGATGATCTATCTGAAGGTGTTGACTCTTTAGTATCAAAAGACAGCTCTAACTGTTCTGGCGAGTTTAATGGGAAGAACTGTACACCTAGGCCAATTAACCTAACCGGCCTTTTGCCCCGCTGCCAAGCTTGTTCACATAGATGAGTAAAACCTGCTTCGCTTGGCGATGTTCCTGCCATTTGGATTGTGGTAGTTTCAAAATCATCAAACCGTAATTTCACAAACAACGTTCTAGGGCGCAAGCTCATTCTTCTTTGAGTTTTCTCCAAACGTTCAACAAACTCTTGATAAAGCACTGGAATTTCAGCAATACAACGTGCCAAACTAGGAAGATCAGTCGCATAAGTTTCCTCAACGCTTAATGATTTAGGCGTGCGGTGAGTCGTTACGGGGCGATTATCTATTCCCCTTGAAAGCTCATACAAGCGCTTACCAAAAACACCAAAATGCTCCGCAAGCTTCTCTTCGCTAAACGCTTGCAGATCCAGACAGTTTTCTACTCCAAGATCTAACAGTTTTTTTTCAGTGACTTTACCAACGCCAAAAATCCGCTTCACCGGCAGCTGTTTAACAAAAGCATCAATCTCATCCGGCCTAATCACAAACTGACCGTTTGGTTTCTCCCAATCACTGGCTACTTTCGCTAAAAACTTATTGGGGGCAATCCCGGCTGAGGCGTTAAGTCGCTCCATTGCAAAAATTCGGCTACGGATCTCTTTAGCAATTAAGGTTGCACTACCTCGACAGTGCTCACTCTCACTGACATCAAGAAAAGCTTCATCCAATGAAAGCGGCTCGACTAAGTCAGTGTATTGATAAAATAAAGCCTGAATTCGCCGAGAAACTTCTTTATATAGCGACATCCGAACCGGCAACATAACCAACTGCGGACACAAACGACGGGCCCGAGAAGATGGCATCGCAGAATGTACACCAAACTTACGCGCCTCATAGGAACACGCGGCCACCACGCCTCGTTGAGAGCCAGAACCACCGACAGCCACAGGCTTACCGCGCAATGAGGGATTTTCCCGCATTTCAACCGCAGCATAGAAACAGTCCATGTCAATGTGAATTATTTTTCTCAATTTTCAAACCTTTCGGCTAATCCTCGCGACGAATGTATGATGTCTCCCCCAAGGCAGGCTCCGGAATAAACCCCTACTATTACGGTTATCTTAAAATATGCCCCTCTATTGCGTTTAAATGGGGTTTGTTTGTACCTTTTAACGCATAATCCGTATAATCGAACAAGCTAGTTCCCACAAGGATGCGAATGTGACGAATTCTCGGACAAACACAAGTAGTGATGCTTTACTCAATAACCCAGATGACTCTGCGTTATTTGACAGCTGGCGACGATCAAACCTTATTATCAAAGGCCAGCCTAATCA
Organism: uncultured Leucothrix sp.; assembly: GCA_938004025.1. Taxonomy (GTDB): domain Bacteria; phylum Pseudomonadota; class Gammaproteobacteria; order Thiotrichales; family Thiotrichaceae; genus Leucothrix. The sequence goes on from CALKXC010000471.1 coordinate 2,450, forward strand.
ATACCAGCAGCACAGCCAACGTATTTTATTTGCCATTCAAAATAAGCTGCATCAGTTTTTACCTGGTGCGCTTCAAGACCTGTTTATTGCATTAGGTAAGAATGGCAGACCTTTAAGAGAGCGCATGTATGGCCTTGTCGTTCCTTTAATAGACCATAATGACCGCGAATATTTTCATGAATGGTTAGCTCACGATAGTGACGCTACGCTCCCATCTCATCGTTTTCTTGGCTCAGTATTAATAAGCAATACCAGCCAACCAAACTCAGAGGATACAGACCCATACGCTCCTCTAACGACTGGCAGCCTGATCAAAAAAGGCCGTCATGCGATAGCGTATGGACGAGTCGAAATGACAGAGTCACTTCTGGAAGCTGCTTGTGACAAAAAGAAACCTGAAACTGAATATGTTGAAGAGTTAATGAGTCTTTACGCCGCGACACGACAGAAAGAGAAGCTTGCATTATTTGCGAATAAACTGCAAAAACAACGTTTCAAGCTATCAAAACATTGGAAACAGGTTCTTGAATCTTCCAAGGAATGGTAATATCGCCCGCTTCTTGGGATGGATACCAAGAATCAATTAAAAAAATTTCAGTACCGGACTCTATTCGCATGCCAGTAATCACCAAACTGTACCAATTATTGACTCCTTACTTCCTGATTTTCAGTCTGTGCATCTTGGGTAGCTTCTCAACAGCACACGCTGAGAGCCATGCCCCGCGCACAGTTAAGGCTATCGGAACACTAACAGCGATTGTTAACAAGAATTATATTGATGCCGATGTCTCTAACAATCAAATAATGGTCGCGATATTGGCCGCTAACCCTCAAGCATTTAAGGGCGGCAATATCAATTACATGATTCGAAATGCTGATTTACGCCTTCCCGATGTGAATTCAATAAAAAGCATTCCAAATCGTGATGCTACCAATCTGCTTAAACAACACTACAGCCTGTTTAAGCGAGGGCGTACCGGTAATTTACCTCCACCAACGTTTATCTCTTTGAACCCTTCGGCTCAAGTAGAAACGCTTGTAAAAGAAAAAGAAGAGCAGTCCGTCAAGCTTTCTTCTCTTGAAGAGGAGCGTGCAAAACTAAGAGAGATGGTTAAACGTCTTGAAGATGAAAAGCTTCAGCGTGATGTCGATTTACGAGCACTTGAAGAGCGTATTCAAGGGCTGCAATCCTCTTCAAATACCTTAGGCTCCGCCACTGCTGACCTCAAGCTTCAATTGGCCAACGGCGAATTAACGGGTGAAGGGGCGAAACTACTTGAAGAGCTAGAAGAAAGAAACCAGAGTTTAAATGCTCAGCTACAAAGCGCTCGCAGCGAGATGGCAGAAAATACTCGCATGGAAATATCACTAGAACGCCGCATGACCGATGTTCAAGAAGAAAACAGTTTGTTGGCACGTGCATTGAAAGAGAAAGGTGTTTCTCCTACAGAAGTTATTCAAAAGCTTGAAAACAAAGGTGCTGAAAAGGTATCGGCTTCGACTGAACCGGCTTCACCCTCTCAAGCTGCAACTCCAGTCACTCCAGCCGCTAATACAATCACCACAACTAGCGATCCTAGCCAAGAAAGCTTATTGGATCAAATTACAAGCATGATCCCAAAGAATCTTGGCTGGCTAATTTGGCTATTACCTTTGTTATTAATCTTTGCTTTGCTGTGGTTAATCTGGAAAATGCTTCGCGGCGGTAAGCGAAAAACTGTTCGACGTGTGCAGCAACCGGCTACAACGGCGGCTTTTGTTGACTACTCTCAACCTATTGATCCTGAATTAGAGCTTGAGCAAGAGCCGCAACTTGAGGTTAGTATTAAGTTAGATGTTGCTCGAGCTTATATTGAAGCGGGGGATTTCCCAGCGGCACAAGATATGTTGGGTGAAGTGATTAGGGAAGGGACAGAGTCTCAGCAGCAGGAAGCTCAGCAGTTATTGCATGAGATTAGTTAG
>CALKXC010000472.1 GCA_938004025.1 uncultured Leucothrix sp.
GCGTTATTGAAAAGCGGCGATCATATCGTTTGCTCTCATTCAGTATTTGGCACGACCACCGTGCTGTTTACAAACTACGTTCAGAAATTTGGCGTAGAAATTGATTTTGTTGACCTTACCGATCTTGCACAGTGGGAGGCGGCAATCAAAAGTAATACACGCCTGTTGTTTGCAGAGACGCCTTCAAACCCACTAACAGAAATCGTTGATATCGCTGCGTTGGCGACGATTGCTCATAACGCAGATGCTTTATTAGCGATTGATAATTGCTTTTGTACTCCCGCATTACAGAGACCTTTAGAGTTTGGTGCTGACATGGTGATTCACTCCGCAACAAAGTTTCTTGATGGTCAGGGACGTTGCTTAGGCGGCGCAGTCGTTGGTGATTCTGAGTTAGTTGGGAAAGAAGTTGCCGGCATTTTACGTTCTGGTGGCATGGTCATGAGCCCATTTAATGCTTGGGTGTTTCAAAAAGGCTTAGAAACTCTCAGTCTTAGAATGAAAGCCCATTGCGATAATGCTATGCAGTTGGCTAACTGGTTGTTAGATCAACCCAAAGTAAAGAAAGTGTATTATCCAGGTTTAGCGAGTCACCCTCAGCATCAGTTAGCAAGTACTCAGCAATCAGGTTTTGGTGGGATAGTGTCTTTTGAACTACATGGTGCTCGTGAAGAAGCTTGGCATGTTGTTGACAGTACAAAAATGATTTCTATAACGGCTAACTTAGGCGATACCAAGACAACGATCACTCATCCTGCTTCAACAACTCATGGTCGATTAAGTGATGAGCAAAGAAATATTGCTGGAGTTTCGGAAAGCTTGTTGCGAATTTCAGTCGGATTGGAGTCTATTGAGGACATAAAAAATGACCTCGCGCTGGGCCTTTTGTAAACGCAATTCTACTAACTGCAGATTTATACAGAAAGTGGTGAATCTGACATTGGTCTGAAACCTTAGGCTATCCACGTTTTAGCTGTCGAACTAAGAAGCGAGAAGGGTGTAGGTCTTTAAGTAATGATAATGATTCGGTGGAGGGTTGGTTGTCGATTAGCTCGCTAAGTGCTTTCGCGCACAAAGCGCTGCTCGTTAGTCCTCTTGAGCCAAGCCCTCCAAGAGTAAATAGGCCTGTTAGATATTGAGCTTCTGGATAACGACGGTTTCTATTGCCATCTTTTAGTGAGGCATAGTGTTTGTTGTAAAAGCCGATATCTGGAAGACCACCTGTGTAAGGGAGGCGATCAGGTGATGCACTACGAACGCTAACGTGGCTGCTTTCAATTGTCTCAAAACTCTCTGCTAGTTCTGGAATATGATCAGCAAGCTGCTTAAGATTTTGCTGGTCTGACCGACGATCTAAGCAGATCTTTTCAAACTCTCGATTAAATGTTGCACCAAATACGTGTTTTTCTTGGTATGAAGGCGTTATATAGCCTTCGTGATTGATTGCGCATTTTAAATGAGCGCTAAAAGGATTAGTTGAAGCAGTTGTGGTTTGTCCCGACACGGCCGATAAGTGTAACTCCCCACTTTGCGTAAATTGATTTAGGTTTTTTCCATTACTCAATACCACGACTTCTGCTGAAGTGATTATGTCACCCGCGCTATCGTATATAGACCAGAAGTCATTATCTGTATACGACATAGATGATACTTTACAGCCCGTGATAACTTCACAAGCTGCAGCTTTTATGAGTGCTTTACACCAGGATTCTGGGTTGATGAAGCCTGCGGAGGGGAAGTAATTAGCAGGATAATCACAGTTTAAGCCCGAAACCTTCGAAGCTTGTTGCCTATCTAGACACTCAATGAGCTCTGGGTTTAAGTTTCTGCTCTGTAAGGTGCGCCAGCGCTGTTTATCGCGCTCGGAATGCATCAATTGCAATACGCCACAGTCGAACCATTCTATATTGGCACCTGTGGCAATAAGCTGTTCCAAATGCTTTGTGGTATATGCAAAAGCCTCTAAATAGAATCGCTCAGTGGGGCTGGGTTTGGCTGACATAAGCGGTGAGATTATTCCGGCTAAATTGCCCGAAGCTTGTGAGCTGATCATGGATTGACTTTCTAATACCGTCACACGCCAACCCAATGCAGCGAGGTGCCAGCTGATTTGGCAGCCAGCAATACCGGCACCTAAAACAATGGCATGTTTCTGCTGCCATTGTTGTGGGGGATAGTCAAACCAAGGGGTCAATTGCGAATGCCTACCCCTTTATTTAATAGGAAGTAAGCGATGCTAAACAGGATTGCACTAAACACTAAAATAATCGCTAGGCTGATATAAATACTAATGTCTGAAACACCTAATATGCCGTATCGGAAGCCATTCACCATATAGAGCACTGGGTTTACTAATGACATCGTTTGCCAAAACGGTGAAAGCAACTTAATTGAATAAAATACCCCACCAAGATAGGTAAGAGGGGTTAATACAAATACTGGAACGATACTAATATCGTCAAATGACTTGGCATAAACCGCATTGATTAAACCCGCTGTCGCAAACAGAATAGAGGTTAAAATTAGTGTTAGCACCGTTAAGAAGGGATGTTGTACTGACATGTCAGTAAAAAATAACGACACAATAGTAACTACCATACCAACGAGTAAACCACGGACTACGCCACCACCGATAAAGCCAATTAATATAATCAGATTAGGCGTGGGTGAAACGAGAAGTTCTTGAATATGCCCTTGATACTTTGCGCTATAAAAAGAGGA
>CALKXC010000473.1 GCA_938004025.1 uncultured Leucothrix sp.
ACGATTATCGAGTTACCCGAACGCCGTGCATTAACTGCAGAAGAGATAGAGTGGGCCAAAATTGCGTGGAAGTATTTTGAGAACAACACCATAGAAGAGACTGGCATGGTGAACTCTGCGCATAAATATAACGCTTCGACACTATGGGACACCTCTTCATACATGATGGGCCTCATCGCGGCGCGGCGCATAGAAATAATCTCTGAAAGTATTTTTAAACACCGCATGAAGTCATTGCTAGAGAGCTTGGCTAAACTTCCGCTTTATGAAGGACGCTTGCCGAATAAATCGTACAATACCATCAACTTGAAAATGGTTGATTATAAAAACAAAACCACTCCTCAAGGTATCGGTTGGTCAGCGATTGATATTGGCCGGGTGATGGTACCCATAAATGTTTTGGTATGGAATTACCCTGAATTTACAGCTGAAGTTCAGGCGATCTTGAAGCGCTGGGACCTGAACGCGATGGTCAAAGACGGAAATCTTTATGGTGCGCTTAGAGAAAACGATAAAACGCTCTACTTGCAGGAAGGCCGCCTTGGCTACGAAGAGTACGCCGCTAAGTCGATGCAACTCATGGGTTATGACGTATCTGAAGCAATTGACTATCAAGCGTGGTTAAAATTCGTTGATATATACGATATCAATGTCGCAACCGATAGTCGTAGGCCTGAAGAGTTTACCGCACACAACTACGTAGTTAGCGAACCTTACATTCTGGATGGCCTTGAGTTTGGTTGGGATCAGGTTTCACAACAGTTCTCAAACAGAGTTTATGCCGTTCAAGAAGCCCGCTACAACGATACGGGTATTTTAACGGCGGTGAGTGAGGACAACATTGATGTTTCACCCTACTTCGTCTACAACACGGTCTTTACGGGCGGTAAAGCATGGAACACCATTACAGAAAGTGGTGAGGATGCAAGTGAGTTTAAAAGCCTCAGTACAAAAGCCGCTTTTGGTTGGCACGCACTTTATGAAACAGATTACACAACCAAGCTAATTGACACGGCCAGTAAGCTTTTTGACCCAGAAAAAGGCTTCTATTCTGGTTTATATGAGAAAACAGGACTGCCTAACAAAGCACTCACCGCAAACACTAATGGAATTATTCTTGAGTCACTGGCTTACAAATCGCTAGGCCCATTACTCAAGCCAGGACAAAAACTAGCCAGCAAGTAGGGCTAGTTTTTCAACCATCGCTGTAACACCCGATCCAAGTCATCCGTGTCGATTGGCTTAGTCAGGTAATCGTCCATTCCGCTCCCTAAATACTCTTCCGCCGCGCCTTGCATAGCGTTGGCGGTTAGAGCAACGATAGGAGTAGTGCTATACCCTGAAGCAATCATCTTTTCTTTAATCGTTTGCATTGCTTTGATACCGCCCATTCGAGGCATTTGAATATCCATCAAAATAAGATCGAAACGTTGTTCACTGCAAATATCGACGGCTTCTATCCCGTCATTCGCGATAGTCACCTGCATAGCGCGTTTTTTAAGCAATGAACCTGCGACCATTTGATTAACTTTGTTATCTTCAACCAGTAGTATGCGTGGAGGACTGGCAAAACCTTCAAACCAGGCCTTTTCAGACGCACTTTCTCCCGCCGCTTGTGAAGCTGACAGCTTTATGTTTCCGAGCAAGAAGTCACGCAGTCTCGCCTGACAAATAGGTTTCATCGTCGAAGCGATCAATCTTTCTTGTATCAGGTCGCTAAGCTCAGTTTTAACTTCATTGACACCTCTTATAAACAACCAGTCATTGCTCGTACCGTGCTCTTTAACATGCTGATAGAGTTGATCAAATTGAGTTGAGTCCAAGTTGTCGATATCAATAATAAATTTTTGATATTCCTCAGAGTTTTCTCTATGCCATGAGAACAATTCTGTCAGAGAAGACGCCATCGAGACATCAACTCCCAATGCGATAAACTGATCTTTCATGACTGGAGCAATGAGCTCATTCGCTTGGTATAGAGCAAAACGCCCTTTGAGCGGTGGGGCTTCTGAGTAGTCGTCGCGAACCGTAAATGGAAGCTCTACCCAAAAACTACTGCCCTTTCCAACTTCGCTGTCTAACCCAATATCACCATTCATTAACTTCGCAAGACGCTTACAGATGGATAAGCCTAGGCCTGTTCCCTGCGGGTTTGAGATATCATACTTCCCTTGGGTAAATGGCATAAATAAGGCTTTCTGAAAGACCTCATCAATGCCTTGCCCCGTATCATTGACTTCAATGCGTAAATTGACAACGTCACCACCTGAAGCCTGCGCATTTACTTTTAAAAGCACATAGCCTTCAGTGGTAAATTTGAGCGCGTTGCCCAGCAGATTTACTAAGATCTGGCGTAGTCTTTGGGGATCACCAATCAGGCCATTGGGTACATCGCTGTCAATAAGGCAAAGCAGCTCAAGGCGCTTATTCGCCGCTGTAATCGCCATCGAGCTAAAAATATCAACGAGTAATGCATCAAAGAAAAACGGTAGACTCTGTATTTCAAACTTGCCAGCCTCTAGCTTCGACAAATCGAGAATATCGTTAATGATGGTTAGTAAGGATTCAGAGGATGAGCGAATGACTGATGCTTGTCGCTTTTGCTCCTGTGTCAGATCGGTATCTAACAGCAAATGCGACATACCAATAATGCCATTCATTGGGGTACGAATCTCATGACTCATCGTACTTAGGAAAGTGGTTTTAGCACGATTAGCATCTAAAGCGCTGTCTCGAGCTTCTTCAAGCTCTTTGGTTCGCTCCAAAATTTGCTCTTCTAATGAGCCTGTCAGAGCCTGTAACTCTTTGTTAGTGTGAAACAGTTCGCGACTTTTTTTCTCTAACAGTGCTTCGGCTTGTTTCCTAGCGTTACGCTCCCTTTCAAAACGTCGCTGCAACAGTTTTAAGTCGTCACTCACCGATCAGGCCGCCACTTTTTCCAGCGTAAATCGAGCGTGTGTCCCGTCGCCTGATAAATCTTCTACAGAAACGGTAATGTTTTCTTTGAAGTGCGCAATACATCCCAAAATCAAACCCTCAGCAACGGGAGCAAAAGGACGCACCGACTGATAAGTCATTTCCATTTTGTTTGGCTCAGGCTGCTCGGTTGCGAATGTTGGCAACTCAGCGTCAGGATATAACTTTTGCACTTCAACATGCACATGGTTTTCTATCATCCCTAAGAAGCTAAAGCAGGTATCTCTACCTTCAAAAAACTCTGGGTATAAATCGACAAAACGTCCAAACAAATGCTCGCCGAACACCTTCACCAAAGGCACAACTTCAACGCCTGACTCTTTACTTAAGTGGCCAACCATTTCAATCAATTCGCTGTGGTGATAAGTCCCTACTGAAGTATAAGCGCCGCCCGTTACAAGATCAGATGCATCAATGATTTTGTCTGCGACTTCAGGAGAGAATTTTTCCTCAACCATTTCAAGAAACTCAGTGAAGATAATGCCTTTCATATTTTCAAACCCTGTAATGTTTTTATTATTAAATGTTGTCAAATGGCCCCGATAGCCGTGTTGAAAATAGTAACATTAATTACTGAGTGAATCACCACTTCAGTAAGTAGTATGGTTGCTTTTCGGTCAACTAGAAAAAGTTAGGATTTTTGCTCTCGCATGCATAAATAATTACTCAGCCAAGCAAAAATATCGTACTCTTCAATCTATCGTTTTTTTAAGGAGCATCTTATGAGCTGGCAGAGACAAATCCTCCGCGTCAATTTAAGCACGCAGACATGCGCCATCGAGCCTTTAAACATGGAATGGGCTCAACAGTACATGGGCCAACGAGGTCTTGGCACTAAGTA
>CALKXC010000474.1 GCA_938004025.1 uncultured Leucothrix sp.
ATTAATAATGACTCGTTACCAGGTCGCACCTTGGAATGCAGAGTTAGTACTACTGCCCGTTGCAGCAATCACTGGGGTTTTAGTGATTCTTAAGCTCAACCTAACGGCTTGGATTTGTTTAATCATCGCAGTGATTGCCGCCGCTGTTATAGGAATGGATTCAACGGTTCCAAGAATTCCAGGGTTGCAACCAGCTAAAATTTACGCCCATTTAACGGGCAGTGGTTTATTTGCTACTGGGCTGCTCGTTATTATCAGCGGCATTGCACTAGCCTTAAGAAATCTGCTAGATGGCGTTATTTTACGCATCTTAGGTGCTTGGTCGACCGCAGGCGCAGTGCTCGTTGTAACCTTGTTAATGGTTGCCGACATCACCCCCTAAACCCAATCTGAAGAGAAACCTTCATGAATGTAAACACGTTTTTCAAAATAATTACAGGTGCTATTTTCATCAACTGCTTAGCGATACATTCGTTATTCGCTGCAGGGTTTCACTATCAGCTGGATCTAACCGCTAAGCTTGTCAATAACCCACAAAATGAAGTGACGGCCATTCAAATGAGCTGGGTCTATGACAAAGATCTGTCTGCTATTTTAATGGATGGCGAAGATTTATCTGAAGCAAAGCGTGAAGACACTCTCAAGAAGCGCGCCGCTGATATCTTGAATGGGCTTAAGGAAGTGAAGTATTTCACTACTGTTTTGGTCGATAAGAAAGTAGTGGAGTATGCAAATGTTGAAACATACTCGCTGCGTATGAACAAAGAGTCTCGCTTACAACTAAACCTCACACTTCCCTTACAGCAAAAACAAACACTAGAAGGTCGTACGCTAGAAATTATTGTGACCGATGACAGTGCAGTTGGCCTCGCAACCTTTATTGACACAAATCACATGCTGCTAAGTGACGAAATAAAAGCCCTGTGTGCCCCTCCTTCATTGGTGCAAAATAAACTGCCTGAAATCGATGGCCACGCACAGATCACTGAAACGATGACCATCGACTGCAAGCGTTAAAAATCAGTTGCAGGTTTACCTTCCCATAGCGTTTTTTGCATCGGGTCATTGCAGTAGCTCCATTTCGCTTTCCATTCATAAGGGAATGTTTTCCCTATGAATTCAATGTGAATACGACCCCAATAGTGTGATGTTCCACCATTTTGCGTGGGCCGAAGCGAAGCACATTTCTTATCAGAGTGGTTTTGTACCCAATAAGCTTCGTAGGTATCCCGATTCTCAATAATGCCTGCAAGACCGGCAATATGAATCAATCCAACGTGGTACTTGTCCCTATAACTCCAGATCGCAGTCGCTGCTAAATCCGTTTCATAAACGACTCTTCCTCGCGTACTTTCCCAAACTTCATCCGCATACGCGACCATTGGCAAGCTTAGTAACAGCATGCCAATCAATATTTTTTTTACACTCATCTTTCCCCTTCCCTCTAAACTCATCTGTGGCCAATTTTTATATATGAATCGTCCAGAATTCATACTGTTGTCCTAAGGTAGAGTCTACACCAAAAAATAGCGCTGTTAAAAAGTGATCGATCAATAGTTTCAATCGATACAAAAGGCTTCTTACGTAGGGTACTATAGGCCACTCTCTTTAAGACGGAAGCATGCGCTGATGACACCTGATGAATCCGATTTTTGGTTTTTACCGCTAGGCGGGACGGGTGAAATTGGCATGAACATGAACCTATATGGCCATAATGGGCAATGGCTCATGGTGGACTGCGGCATCACTTTTGCAAAACCGACCGAAGAAGAAAAAGCTTTAGGCTTACCCGCTTCCGCCCCTCCTATCCAAATGGCGGATCCAGAGTTTATCGCCTCACGACGTGACTCATTAGCCGGTTTAGTCATTACCCATGCACATGAAGACCATGTCGGTGCTGTATCACACCTTTGGGAGCAGCTCCTTTGCCCTATCTACACCACACGTTTCACCGCTGAAGTTCTTGAAAGGAAGCTACAAGAAGCAGGCTTATCTAAGCGTGTGATAGTGCATATTATTGACCCCACCGTTCGTTACGACATCGGCGTATTTAACGTTCAATGGGTAACTCTGACCCATTCTGTTCCAGAAGCGTATGCCTTAACCATTCGCACTCCTGTTGCCAAAGTCTTCCACACCGCCGATTGGAAGCTAGACCCCAACCCTGTTATCGGAGAGCCGTATAGTGAAGCCGAATATAGAGCAATCGGTGACGAAGGTATGGATGCTATGGTCTGCGACTCCACTAACGCCAATATTAAAGGCCATTCAACGTCTGAGGCTGTGCTAGCCGAAGGCTTACATAAACTGATCGAACAGGCTCCCGGCCGCGTTGTTATCGGCTGCTTCGGCAGTAACCTTGCTCGTATGAAAACGATTTATGACATCGCCGCGAAATGTGACCGTCATGTGTCATTACTCGGCCGATCCATGATCAATATGGCGGCGGCGGCTAAAAAAGCGGGAGTTTGGCCAGAGCAGCGTAATATCGTTGATTCAGGATAT
>CALKXC010000475.1 GCA_938004025.1 uncultured Leucothrix sp.
AGAGTGTCCTAATCGGCGACCGTTTATGCTGATTGTTTTTTACCTCATGGAACTATTCACAAAACAGTGGTCAGACACAGTGTAGATGCTATGGTTTACACTTCGTGAGTCATTAATGTACTATCCGGTTTAGCTAGTGGATAGTTAATAATTAAGGAGTGTTGCCCTAATGGGCGGGAACCAAACCGATTTAGAACTAGTCAAACGCGTTCAGGCAGGTGATAAATCAGCATTTGACATATTGGTTCTTAAATACCAACAAAAAGTCATTAATTTGGTGAATCGTTATGTTCATGATCCACACCTGTCTATGGATGTGGCTCAGGAGGCTTTTATTAAAGCTTACCGTGGACTAGCGAATTTCCGAGGCGATAGTGCTTTTTACACGTGGCTTTACAGGATAGCGATTAACACTGCTAAGAATCATTTGGTGTCCAGAAATCGGCGTATGCCTGACAGCGACATCGATGCTCAGGAAGCTGAGCAGTATGGAAGTGCGGATGCTCTTAGGGAGCACGCCACACCAGAGCATGAGATTTTAAAAGACGAGATTCACCAGACGGTCATGTCAGCGATCAATGCCTTACCAGAGGATTTGAAAGTTGCGATAACGTTGCGTGAGTTAGAAGCGATGAGCTACGAAGAAATTGCCGAGGTAATGGAGTGTCCGATAGGGACTGTTCGTTCTCGAATTTTTCGGGCAAGAGAAGCAATCGAGAAAGAACTGAAACCATTGCTGTAATGGCATCAGTTTGTAAGGGCAAATTGGGTGTAATTTATGAGTCATATTACAAAAGAAGAATATCTTTCAGCATTTGTTGATGGAGAGGCAGGTTCTTTTGAGCAACACCGCATCTGTGATCAATTATTAACAGATGAAGCAATGAGAGAAAAACTATCTAGCTTTGCGTTAATTGGTGAGGCGGTTAGGAATCGGTCACAAGATGAAGCATCAGTTGCAAACGCTTCTTTTCTTAGCGGTATTCAAGATGCGATTGCTAATGAACAGCCACTCACTGTTGTAGTAGACGAGCCAGAAATCTTAGAAAAGAATGCTATTCTTCCTAAGAAAAAACGATTGCTACCCAAGCAAACTCTGGGTTATGCGGTTGCTGCGTCAGTTGCTGCAGTTGCAGCTATCAGCTTTCAGAATTATATCAATACTCCTAATCAGGGAGAACAGTTTGCCAAAGCCTCAGCGATAAAGCCTGTAGAGAAGGTGGTTAGTACGAGCAGTATCCTTCCTGCAGTAGCGCAAACCACAAATAGTAAAGCCACTAAGAAACCAAATAGTGATGAAAGCTACTTTATAGCCGCATCATTTAAAGCCCCTGATATTAAAACTAGGGATATGATCGATAAATATGTTGCTCATCATCTTCAGTATGCCAGCACAAGCACCTTAATGCCGCGAGTCAGGGCTGTTAGTTATAAAACGGATTTCTAAGTCTAATGTTTAAACAAACGGGGATAATCCTTTTAGCGGTGTGCTCTACCCAAGTATTTGCGGGTGAGAAGGGTATTAATCTGCTGGTTAAAATGAATGATGCACTGCACAGATTAAATTATTCTGGCACGATTGTTCATATTAAAGGTAACAATGTTAATACACTGCATGTTTCTCAAGAGCTTCAGAATGGAGTCGCTACAGAAACGGTACGTAGTTTAAATGGTGGGGATAAGACGGTTTCTAGCCAAACTCAGGCATTTAGCCTCGCTAGTGTGCCTCGTTCTGTTGAAAGTATGAAATTGGTTTATTCGCTCGATGTTGGAGCGATGAAAAAAGTAGCCATGCGCGATTGTCAGGTACTTATTGCCCGCCCAAAAGATAAAATGCGTTATTTGCAAAAGTATTGTTTGGACAAGCAGACGGGCCTTCCTCTTGACTATTCTCTAATCGATAACAATCGTAAAACGATAGAGCGGTTTACTTTCACCGATGTGAATATCACTTTGCCTAGCGCAGATTCAGATAAGCAAATTGTTTCGGCAGGGGCAACTGAACCTCCACAAACACTGATTGAAGGTCATCATCACGTTGGGAATTGGACCATATCTCAGCTTCCAAAAGGCTTTTCATTTGGGAAAGTGCCCCTCAGTCAAGAGTCTGAAGTAAAAAAAGGCACTGATACTGAGCACTTTATGCTGACGGACGGTCTGAGCTCTGTTTCGGTTTTTATTTCACCAATTACTACCGCTCAGCCGAAAGTTAACTCTGCAATCAAGTCTGGAGCGCTTAATGTGTTGACGTCTCAAAAGAATAACCACAGAATTACACTTGTTGGTGAAGTTCCTAGAGCTACAATGCAAAAGATTTTCGCAAATTTGGTCTACAGCGGCAAAAATTAATCTCAGGGATTCATCGTGTCAGGGGTGACTAGTTATGATGATTGAAGAAAAAGCGCTAGTTGTTAGTAGTAATGCCCAATATGCTTGGGTGTCACCGCTGAAGTCTGCTGGCTGTTCAGGATGTCCTTCAGCGTCTACCTGCTCATCCACTTTTCTCAGTAGTATGTTAAAACAAAAAACAGAACGAGCTGTGAAAATAGATAATCTTGATGGCGCTTCAGCTGGGGAGCATGTCATTGTAGGTATCCACTCTGTCAACCTACTGTTTAGTTCTATATTGGCCTATCTGCTGCCGATTATTTGTCTGTTGCTATTTGCTCTAATCGGCCACGTTTTCTTTTCTGAAATGGCCAGTATCCTTTTAGGACTCTTTGGATTTTGCTTTGGTCTCAAAGCGGCCAATGTAACCGCTGCAAACTTAAGAGTCTGTGGCAAGTTAGAGCCCATAATGTTAGGCAAGAGTGATGCTAAAGATACAGAAAAAGTCATAGAATTTAATCAAGTTAATAACCTGCTTAGGTTATAATCTATTCTGGCTCGTTAAATTACTTCATTAACGTCTTTGCCAAAATATGACTCTGGAGAAATACACTAATGCCTAAAAAGGCAATCTTCCTTGCTGGTAGTTTATGCTTAATAGCTTTCATGAGCTTGTATACTTCAGCCTTTGCTAAAGACTTTCCTGACTTTACAACACTTGTAAAAAAACAAAGCGCCTCGGTAGTAAACATTAGTACTGAACGAGAAACACCAAGCCGTTCGAAGCTGCCGCCAGGTATTGAAATTCCAGAAGGTGGGACAGGAAATGAAGCGCTAGATGAGTTTCTAAAGCGTTTTTTTGACTATGGCCAAGAGGAAGACGAGAACGGCAATGGTTCTCTGGGTTCAGG
>CALKXC010000476.1 GCA_938004025.1 uncultured Leucothrix sp.
CATCGTGCCAATTTTTGTGCATCCCAATGGCATCTTTTAGTCGTAAACTTGCGTGAACTGCTGGATTAATAAGCACTGCTTTTAACGAGTATTTGGCAGCCAAAATGTTTGCATAATAACCACCTAGCGAACTTCCAACCAACTTAAGGGGCTGGTCAGATTGCTCAATAATTCCACTTAACTGCTGCATCGCCGCTTCAGGGTCTATCGGTAAATCAGGGCAAATCCACTCTGATTCTCGCCCTTGTTCTGCCAGCCATTGTCGAAACACTTGTGCTTTATGTGACTTAGACGATGAGGTAAAGCCATGAATAATTAGGTACATAATTTAATCTTCAAAGTGCTTAGCAATAGGATACAAAATAGACGCGCCAAGCTGCATGCTGCGCTCCGCCGACCAGCCGCACTCAGGGTCAGGTCGCCCAGCGTTGTCTTTAAACGGCATTTCTAAGGTCATTGAAGCAATACCAAAATGATCCCCCGTCCAGCTGCTGGCTAGCGTAAGGGCCTCACCACTAAACTCTTTTGCAGGATAGCCATGCACCGACTGAAAGTCAGGATTAACCTGCTCATAATGCACTTGGAAATCCGCTTCTTGTTTTAAAATTGCTTCATCCACTGGCAAGCCTTTTTGGCCCGCAATGAAATTCCAAGGCAGTGCTTCATCACCATGAATATCTAAAAATAAATCACAGCCCGTCGCTTCTAATTTTTGCTGCACATAAAACACTTCAGGGCTGGTTTCTCTATCTGCTTTACCCCAAACCCGATTCAGGTTCACACCTGCGGCATTGGTTCGTAAATTACCCAAGGTGCTGCCATCTGGATTCATATTGGGCACGATATAAAACACCGCTTTCGATAATAACTTTTCAGCAAGTGCATCGTCACGATCGGTTAAACGGCGCAGCAAACCTTCCACAAACCATTGCGCCATCGACTCACCAGGATGCTGGCGAGCGATCACCCAAACGCGTTTTTTATTGCCGTCATCCTCACCGACCGTTAGCAAATCTAAATCTCGCCCCTGTATGCTTTGTCCGACAACTTCTAAACTACACAAAGTATCGCACTGCATTTGTCCTACCAGCTGCTGCTGACGCGCCAAACTGTAAGGCGTAAAATAAGCGTAATACACTGAGTCACATTCAGGCTCATGGTTTATCACTAACTCACCATCAATGTACTCAGTGGGTACCCTAAACCACTCTTGCTGATCGTAAGAAGCCACCGCTTCATAACCTTCCCAACCAACGATGTAAGCTGCTTGGGCAGCATTCTTAAGTTTCATCGATAATGGCGTATCACGCACACCGTTTACCCGAAAATAAAACCACTGGAAGAATTCTGAGTTGCTATCGCGGCGTATATTAAGTTGAATGTCCGATGCTTCAGCGGCATTAATGACTTCGATATTTCCTGCATCGAAAGCTTGGTTTATTGTGATCATAATATTTCCGGAGTGATTTATGGTTTAGCAAAAATAGCGTTTTTAAATTTATTTAATATCGGTAATGTAGGGAGATTTTACCGCGTTTTTCTACTATTATTGAATTAATATGAATATCAGGTTTGCGAAAATCTCACCCCCATGAGAGCGCAATCACTGGTTACAAAGGTGTCAGCAGCCCAAATTCTAATAAACCTTTCGGCCAAAGGTCTGCTTTCTGAATGACAGCCCTAAATGAAATTGAGGTCACTTGTGGCAACGTATAGACTTTCTAACACAACAAATCAGTATAACTTTGCAGGCAGACCACCCACACTAGATCGCGTGGCATTTACGATTGATCACATACATGCCGGTGATCACGACCTTTGCAGTACCTATGAAGTCGTCAAATTTTTGGTCGATAGAAACATTCCGGTGACTGTTTTCATCCAGGCGACCAACCCTAGTAATGACCATGAATACGACCGCAACAATGCGCGAATGATTTACCGTCTTGCGCCCCACTTGGTCACGCTTGGCGTACACCCAAAACCATCGGGGCACAGCGCACAAGAGCAAAACCGCGTTCACACCATTATTCGCAACATCATCAAAGACGTCACCGGAAGTTTTCCAGTGGTGCTTTCTTACCATGGTGCCGGTGCAGGGCCCGAACCCGGAATTACCTTTAGCGGTATTAAATACGCCAGAGGCATATTGAACTCATGGGCGGCAGGAACGGATGATCCTAAAAATACACCGGTAATGGTGATGAACTCTGTCAGCCGCGCGTTTGCTTACACTAGCCAGCGTAACGCCGCAGGTTACTCGTCCACCATTTTCGTTCATACCAATGAGTTAACAGAAAACTCTACTAAAAAGCTCGTATTTGACACTTTTGTAAGAGAAGTGATGAGTCGTAGGATTCAGGCTGTTTCATACTACAACGCTATGCTGGTTGACTTTAATCGTACGGTTACACCCACGCCGCCAAGTCCACCGACGCCGACGCCCCCGACTCCTACACCGCCAACACCTCCCCCGTCGTCAGGAGTGCTTGGTAGTTTAAGATTGTCAGCTTCAAGTAAGGTTGGACGACGTCCGGTAAACGCCAATTTCTTGATTGAAAAATCAAACGGCCAGGAAGCGGGACGCGCGAATAATGTTAAGACGCAGGCATTTCGCATACCTGTTGGGCAATACAAAGTCACCGCCAAAATTGGGAATATTACAGAGACTGCTAACATCAACCTAACGGCCTCTAAAGGAATCCATCATATCTTTTTGATGCCGGCTGCTGGTTCAACACCTACGCCGACACCTCCTACTCCAGCACCAACGCCGACTCCACAGAGTCCAACAGGCCCTGCCTCAACCACATTGGGCAGTTTGAGATTATCTGCCTCGACTAAGGTTGGCAGACGTCCGGTGAATGCAAACTTCCTTATCGAAGGCATTAATAACAATGTGGTAGAGATAGCCAGCAACCTTAAAAGCAAAGCCTTTAGAATTCCAATTGGGCAATACCGAGTGACAGCCAAAATCGGCAACATCACCGAAACGGCCACTATTAACCTAACGGCTTCGCGGGGCTTGCATCATATTTTCTTGATGTCGCCAACGGGCAGCAGCACGCCAGCACCGACACCTCCGTCCACACCGTCGTTGTCAACCCCACCCGCTAATAGCACGGGGTTAGGCAGCTTACGTTTGTCTGCGTCGACCCAACAAGGTAGAAGACCGGTTTCAGTCGATTTGTTTATCGACAAACCCAATGGTGATGCAATTAGAAGCGTTAGGGGTGTAACCACTCAACTCTTTAAAATACCCGCAGGACAGTATCGAGTCAGCGCCAGAGTCAACGGCAAGGTATTCATGGAAAATATCAACCTAAGCGCCAACCGAGGATTACACCATATCTTTTTAATTCCAAATTGATGCAGTAAAAGAAATCTTAGTAAAAACTTAAAGCATTGCGAGGGAAAGCATTATGCCAAGTTATAGACAAGACCCAACCAGTCGACGCTATCAAGCGATCCACCGTTCACCTTCACTTG
>CALKXC010000477.1 GCA_938004025.1 uncultured Leucothrix sp.
TGGCATCGCGCCCGATCAAATCCGTGAAATTGCCCGTTTATACGCTACGGCTAAAAATGCCATGATCCTATGGGGCATGGGTATTTCCCAGCATATTCACGGTACAGACAACGCTCGCTGCCTGATTTCTCTCTGTATGATCACAGGTCAAATTGGTCGCGAAGGTACAGGTTTGCATCCTTTACGCGGTCAGAATAACGTTCAAGGTGCGTCTGATGTTGGTTTAATCCCAATGGTTTTCCCTGACTATCAGCCGGTAACCAACCCAGAAGCACGCCATCGTTTTGAAACACTCTGGGGCATGGAGCTTAGTGACAAACCTGGACTGACAACGGTTGAAATCGTTAACGAAGCCTATAATGGAAACATCAAAGGGCTTTACGTTGAAGGTGAAAACCCTGCGATGTCTGATCCAGACAGCAACCATGCGCGTGCTGGCTTAGCGAAATTAGAGCACTTCATTGTTCAGGATATATTTCTAACCGAAACGGCTTTCTTTGCTGATGTGGTATTACCAGCCTCAGCTTTTCCTGAGAAAACAGGTACCTTCATCAATTCTGACCGAACTGTTCAATTAGGCCGCCAAGCATTAGACCCACCGGGTGACGCTAAGCAAGATCTCTGGATTATCCAAGAAATTGCCAAGCGTTTAGGGTTGGATTGGAACTACGACAGTTCTGAACCCGTGTTTAATGAAATGCGCCAAGCGATGAACTCTATCTCGGGAATCACTTGGGAGCGCTTGCAAAATGAATCGGTTACCTACCCTTGTAGCAATGAAGGTGACGCAGGCGCACCGATTATATTTACTGATCGTTTCCCAACTAAGAGCGGAAAAGCCTTACTTGTTCCGGCCTCGATTGTTGCGCCTGATGAGGTACCGGATGAAGAGTATCCATTCGTATTGATCACGGGTCGCCAACTTGAGCATTGGCATACTGGCTCAATGACGCGTCGTGCCACCATGCTTCATGCGCTAGAGCCAGAGCCATATGTAGCGGTGAGTCAACGCGACTTGCTGTCGATAGGCTTAAAGGCAGGTGACATGTTGAAACTTGAAACACGTCGTGGCGAGCTAACGGTTAAAACGCGTGTGGATGATCTAACGCCAAGCGGTACGGTGCATATGCCGTTCTGTTACTTCGAAGCTGCGGCTAACAAGCTGACCAATGCTGCGCTAGATCCTGACGCAAAAATTGCCGAAGTTAAGTACTGTGCAATCAAAATAAGCGCAGCTTAAAGCGGCTCCTGCTAGTTCAGGTAGCAATGAAACGTTTCATTGCTACCTGTTATTCTTAATCTACTATCTCTAGTTTGAAAGCCTTTGAAATCTCAAATCAGAACAGACTATTCACAAGGTTCACTCGATAGTCTTTGCAATCTCAATAATTGACATTGATAATCATAATACTAAAGATTGCATTTATTTTTTATCTATCCCCCCAAATTGACAATTCTTAATAATACCGCTAATTTAGCCGCCAATTAAGTAGGGTTAATTACGCACCCGTAGGGTAATATATGCACCTACATCAGCATTTAATTGAGGACTAGAATCATGGAAAGCTCGATAATCGAACGAGGTTTAGATCTCATGCTCTTCGGTATGGGAACCGTCTTTATTTTCCTTACCGTTCTAATCTTTGGGACTGCGGCTATGTCAGCGGTTATCACACGCTGGTTCCCAGAAAAGGTCATTGAAGCCGCAGCGCCAAAAAAACGCGCTTCTACTAGCCCAACTATGGCTATCGCTCCAGCAACACTCAGCATTCTACAAGCAGCAGTAGATAAACATCGCAATCGATGATTCATCAGAAATACCGCATGAACTTCCACTTATTTTGAGAATGAACTAAGCATTATGAGTCAGAATACCAATACCGACAGTAAGCAACAGCGTTTGCAAATTACCGATGTAGTTTTAAGAGACGGCCATCAGTCATTATTTGCGACACGTATGCGTCTCGCCGATATGCTACCCATAGCTGAAAAGCTGGATAGTGTAGGATACTGGTCTGTCGAGACCTGGGGTGGTGCAACCTTTGATTCATGCATTCGTTTTCTGGGTGAAGATCCATGGGATCGCATCCGCCAGCTTAAAGCGGCAATGCCTAACACCCCTCAGCAAATGCTGTTTCGCGCTCAAAACATATTAGGTTATCGTCACTATGCTGATGACGTGGTCAACAAATTTGTAGAGCGCGCCGCCATAAACGGTGTTGATGTGTTTCGTGTTTTTGACGCGATGAACGATACACGCAACCTTGAAACAGCGCTTAAAGCCGTTAAATCAGTCGGCAAGCATGCGCAAGCGACTATGTCGTACACCATCAGCCCAGTTCATGACTTACAAGGCTGGCTAGACATGGCACGACGTCTTGAAGACATCGGCTGTGACTCAATCTGTATTAAAGACATGGCTGGCCTACTAAAGCCTTATGCGGGTTACGAGTTAGTCTCAGAGCTTAAGAAAGCAGTCTCAGTGCCAATTCAAGTTCACTGTCACGCAACCACGGGTTTATCAACCAGTACCAATCTGAAATGTATTGAAGCAGGTGCTGACCGAGTCGACACCTCTATCTCTTCTATGTCAATGACTTACGGGCACTCTCCAACCGAATCGGTTGTGGCGATAATGGAAGAAAGTGAACGTGCTACAGGATTAGATTTAGTATTACTTGAAGAAATTGCTGCCTACTTCAGAGAAGTTCGTAAGAAATACGCAAAGTGGGAAGGATCGTTACAAGGTATTGATTCACGCATCTTGTTAGCTCAGGTTCCAGGTGGAATGTTGACTAACATGGAAGGACAGCTTAAAGAGCAAGGCGCGGCGGATAAGCTTGATGATGTGTTGCTAGAAATCCCGAGAGTAAGAAAAGATCTTGGTTACATTCCATTAGTTACTCCAACGTCTCAGATCGTTGGAACACAGGCTGTTCTAAACGTCCTAACCGGCGAGCGCTATGCAAAGCTTACTGGTGAAGCTGCGGGCGTATTACGTGGCGAATACGGAGCGACTCCAGCGCCTGTAGATGAAGCACTTCGTGAAAAAGCTTTAGCCGGTGATGAACTCATTACTTGCCGCCCTGCTGACCTACTTGAGTCAGAACTTGATAAGTTACAAGAAGAGCTTGTAACTATCGCTAAAGAAAAATCAATTGAGTTAACTGAAGGTGAAGGCTTAATTGATGATGTCCTAACGTACGCACTATTCCCCCAGATTGGTTTGAAGTTCCTAGAAAACCGCAACAATCCAGGCGCTTTTGAGCCGGTACCCACAGGAAATGAAGGCGCGATGGTCACCACCAGTGCCGGTGAGGAAGTTTATACCGTCACCGTGGATGGAACAGACCACGTGGTGACTGTGGGCAACGGCGGCGACATTACCGGTGTTGTTCCTGTCGGTGGAAGTGCCGGTGGTGGTGGCGCTGCACCAGCCGCGGCTATTGCGGCGCCTGCTGCGACGTCTGGCGAGTCTTTCCCTGCACCGATGGCCGGCAACGTATTCAAAGTATTGGTTCAGCCAGGTGAAGTGGTTGAAGAAGGTGACGTCATGATCATCCTTGAAGCGATGAAAATGGAAATCACTGTTGTAGCCCCTCGTTCTGCAACGGTTGTAGAAGTGGCTGTCAATGAAGGTGACGCCATTTCGCTTGGCGACACGCTAGTCTCACTGGCTTAGGAGCTAAAATGGAAAACCTAAATATACTTTGGAGCGACTCAGGTATAGCGCAACTAACGTTTGGCCAAGCGGCCATGATGCTGGTTGGCTTAATACTTCTTTATCTTGCGATCCGAAAAGGCTTTGAACCGTTATTATTAGTACCGATTGCAATCGGTACCTTATTAGTTAATGTTCCTGGCGCAGGTTTTGAAGCGGCACCGGTTTATGATGCAGCCGGTCACCTGACCAGTCCCGGTGGGATGATGTATTACATCTATGAAGGCGGTATCGCAACCGGCTTGTTCCCGCTGATTATTTTTATGGGTGTCGGCGCAATGACCGACTTTGGTCCGCTATTGGCTAACCCTAAAACCTTACTACTCGGCGCTGCTGCGCAATTTGGCATATTCGCAACCGTACTAGGCGCTGTTAGCCTAAGCCACTTCGGTATCTTAGACTTTACGATTAATGAAGCCGCTTCAATCGGTATTATTGGGGGTGCTGACGGACCAACCGCTATCTTCGTTACCAGCAAGCTTGCCCCAGACATTTTGGGTGCCGTTGCTGTTGCTGCTTACTCTTACATGGCATTAGTACCCATTATCCAGCCACCTATCATGCGAGCGCTTACCAGTGAAAGCGAACGTGCTATTAAAATGGTTCAGCTTCGCCCAGTGTCTAAAACAGAGAAGATAGTCTTCCCACTTTTAGTCCTAATGCTGGTAGCAATGGTATTACCTTCTGCCGCGCCACTACTAGGTATGTTCTGTTTCGGTAATCTAATGCGCGAAGCGGGTGTGGTTGATCGCTTGAGTGATACGGCTCAAAACGCACTGATTAACATCGTGACGATCTTCCTCGGCTTGGGTGTAGGATCAAAGATGAGCGCAGATAAGTTTTTGAACTGGGAAACGCTCGGTATCTTAGGTCTCGGCGCGGTTGCTTTCTGTATCGGTACCGCTTCAGGTGTTTTGCTAGCCAAACTAATGAACAAATTCAGTGATAGTCCAATAAACCCTTTGATTGGCTCTGCAGGTGTTTCCGCCGTACCAATGGCGGCACGAGTATCGAACAAGGTTGGGTTAGAAGCTAACCCACATAATCATCTGTTAATGCACGCAATGGGACCTAACGTTGCGGGTGTAATAGGCTCAGCAATTGCTGCGGGTGTAATGATCAGTATGGTTCAGTAATCATAAATTACATCTAATTAAGCACTTTCTTTTAAAAACCGAGCCTCAGGGTTCGGTTTTTTTATGCTCACCACAAAATATCAATCTATCTCAGTTTAGACATTGATTCTTTTCCCGCCTTATCCTATTTTGGGATAGAGCCACCTACCCAAATGGCTCAAAATCAAACTATTCTGGAGGGAATATGTCATTACTTAGCACTCTTAGCAGAGGCAAATCCTTGCTACCTCGCGCGATAGGTTTAGCCTTATTTGCAACCACTGTCTCATTCACTACCGTCACTACATCACACGCAGATGAAACCTGCATGTCACCTTACATGGCTAAAATCACCGGCCAAGAAGACTTTGTCTACATCTGGACACTCGGCGTCGAGGGTTTAGGCGACGGTCAGGATAAACTTGTCACCGTTGACGTCAATCCGAAATCCGACAACTACGGAAAGGTAATCAATTCATTATCAGTCGGTGGCCGTAACGAAGCACACCACTCTGGCCTCACTGATGACCGTAAGTACTTGTGGGCAGGTGGCTTAGACACAAATAAGATCTTTATTTTCGACGTTCACTCAGATCCAGCAAAGCCAACGCTTCACCACACCATTGATACATTTGTATCAGACACCGGTGGATTAGTCGGCCCACACACAACCTATGCGCTTCCTGGTCGCATGATGGTTACTGCCCTATCTAACAACAAAGACAATGGTGGTCGTACTGGAATGGCGGAATACACCAATGATGGAAGGCACGTTGCCACTCACTGGAACCCAAGAGAAGAGAGTTTGGGCGATGCAGTAAAGACCGGTGAGCATGCTGATGGTTATGGCTACGACTTACGTGTACTACCTCGACGTAATGCCATGTTTACCTCGTCATTTACGGGCTGGTCTAACTACATGATGGACTTCGGTAAAATGCTGGGCGATGCGGAAGCCATGAAACGTTTTGGAAACACTATGGTTCGCTGGGATCTGCATTCTAGAAAGCCTAAGCAAATTATGGATGTACCAGGAGCGCCGCTAGAAATTCGCTGTGCATGGAACCCAAGAAACAATTGGTGCGTTACTACGACTGCACTGACTTCTAAAATCTGGTTAGTTCATGAAAATGACGAAACGGGCGAGTGGAAAGCAGAACCTGTCGCTGACGTTGGGGATCCTTCCAAGATTCCGCTGCCTGTCGATATCTCCTTACAAGCTGATGACCAAGGGCTTTGGGTAAACACGTTTATGGATGGAAAAACTCGCTACTTTGATATGAGCGATCCATTCAATCCTAAGCAAACCTATGAAAAGCAGATTGGCGCTCAGGTTAACATGGCCTCATCAAGCTGGGATGGTAAGCGCATTTATTACACCTCGTCTCTACTCGGTAACTGGGATAAGAAAGGCGCTGACAATGATCAGTACTTCAAAGCTTATAACTGGGACGGTAAAGAGCTAGTTGAGCAATTTGCGATTGACTTCACCGCTGAGAAATTGGGTCGTGCACATCAAATGCGCTTTGGCGCTTACTCGCTTTACGCCAATGCTAGCCCCGTGAAGAAAAATACGCTCCTGAGCAAACTGATCACCGAGTAAATGCTATTGAAACGTTATTTTTTAAGGTTAACTCACCCCGCAACGCTGTTATTTAAAAGCAGCATTTTGCGGGGCATGGTATTACTGTGCAGTTTATTGACTGCAATTATTTGTCTACCAATTGCTCAGGCTGATAATTCGCTCAGCCCAGCCATGGGGTATTCAACCTTAAACTATGACCTTCCCAAAGTCGGTAGCTACCAGCTACCGACACTTGGCAAAGCAGCCGATGGCAAAGTGATTGATAGTGATGGTAAAGCGACCACACTCCACGAGCTTTACAAAGGGCAATACACCCTGCTCGGCTTTATCTACAGCAACTGCGGCGATATAAACGGCTGCCCGCTGTCTTCTTACGTTTTCTA
>CALKXC010000478.1 GCA_938004025.1 uncultured Leucothrix sp.
AGTTTATTGGTAAAGAAATTCAAACGGCTTACCTCGAGTCTTATACCGAGTATGGTCAAAACTTATTTGATCGCTACGTAACCTATGCGGATTTCTGGATTCAGGATCAGGAGTATCGTGACCCTGAAACGGGTGAGCTGCTTGACCGCAATGCCTTAAATTCTGATTTGGAAAAAATTGAAAAAGCGGCAGGCATTAGTAATCCCAAAGACTTTCGCCATGAAGTGGTTAATTTCGTGCTGCGTGCACGTGCCAATCATGAGGGTAAAAATCCTGACTGGACAAGCTATGAAAAGCTTCGACGGGTTATAGAGAAGAAAATGTTCTCAAGCACGGAGGAGTTATTGCCTGTCATTTCCTTTAGCGCTAAGTCTTCGACTGAAGAGCAGCGTAAGCATGATAATTTTGTTAATCGTATGGTCGAAAGAGGCTATACCGATAAGCAGGTTCGCTTATTAGCGGAGTGGTATCTACGGGTTAGGAAATCGCAATAAGACTGGATTGAGAGGGGCTTATGCCATACATCATCGATCGACGTTTAAATAGTAAAAATAAGAACACGGTTAATCGCCAACGGTTTTTGCGGCGTTACCGTAAGCAGATCAAGCAGTCTGTTTCTGAAGCTATTGGGAAGCGCAGTATTACCGATATGGATCGTGGGGAAGATATCAGTATCCCTAAGGACGATGTCAACGAGCCCGTTTTTGGGCACGGTCAGGGTGGCGAGCGTAATTTTGTGCTGAGCGGCAACAAAGAGTTTGCTACTGGTGACAAAATACAGCGTCCACCGCAGTCAGAAGGTGGAGGCTCTGGCGAGGGTGAAGCGTCTGATTCTGGTGAAGGTGATGACGAATTTGTGTTTCAAATCTCTCAGGAAGAGTTTTTGGAATTCATGTTTGAAGACCTTGCCTTGCCCAATATGGTGAAGCGTCAGTTAGCGGATAGCAGCGAGTTTAAAATGGTTCGCGCAGGCTACAGTGAGGCGGGCAGCCCTAGTCAGCTCAATGTGGTTCGCTCTTTGAAAAGTGCCCATGCTCGCAAAATAGCGCTGGGCGGCAAAAACCGTCGTCGAAGAAAAGCGCTGCGACTAGAGCTGGAAGCCTTAACGGAACCTTTGAGTGATGATGAAGCGGCTCGCAAAGCTGAGATCCTAGCTGAGATTGAAGTGCTTTCTCGAAAGCTAAACGCCATTCCTTATATCGATGAGTTTGATCTTAAGTACAACCTGACGGTTAAATTGCCTCAGCCCTCACCAAAAGCGGTGATGTTTTGTTTGATGGATGTGTCGGGGTCGATGACCGAAGAAATCAAAGATACGGCGAAACGGTTTTTCTTTTTGCTCTATTTATTTTTAAAGCGTAATTACGAAAAAATAGACCTCGTCTTTATTCGCCATCACAACACGGCGTCTGAAGTGAATGAGCATGATTTTTTCTATTCGCGTGAAACCGGCGGCACGGTGGTTTCTAGCGCGCTGACCTTAATGGATGAGATTATTACTTCGCGCTATTCCCCGAGTCAGTGGAATATTTATGCGGCGCAAGCCTCTGATGGTGATAATTGGCAGGGTGACACTGAGCAGTGCGTGGAGCTGCTTAATGAGAAGATTCTGCCCTGTGTTCAGCATTTTTCTTACATTGAAATTGGTAAGCGCCCACCACAAGAGCTTTGGTACAGCTACAAAGCGATTCAAAGTGGCATTTTTAGTGATCGCTTCGACTTAAAAGCCGTGCAGGATAATTCACAGATTTACCCAGTGTTTCGTCAGCTGTTTGAGCGAGGTGTGAAATGAGTCGACGGACACCTATCTCAACAGGGCCAGACTGGACATTCGAGTTATTAGAGCAATACGATCAAGAAATCGCTCGTATCGCGAAAGATAAATTTAAACTCGATACCTATCCCAATCAAATCGAAGTGATCCGCTCGGACCAAATGATGGATGCTTACGCTTCGGTCGGAATGCCGGTCAGTTATCACCATTGGACTTATGGCAAGAAATACGTTTCTACTGAGAAAAACTATACGCGTGGTCGTATGGGCTTGGCTTATGAAATTGTTATCAACTCAGACCCTTGCATCGCTTATTTGATGGAAGAAAACTCCATGACGATGCAGGCCTTAGTCATTGCGCACGCTTGTTATGGTCACAATTCTTTTTTCAAAGGGAATTATCTATTTCGTACGTGGACGGATGCGGAAGCCATCATCGATTATTTAGTGTTTGCTAAAAATTACATTGCCGAGTGTGAAGAGAGGCATGGCGTTGATGCGGTCGAGTCGATGTTAGATTCCTGCCATGCGCTGATGAATTATGGTGTTGATCGCTATCAACGTCCGGTGCCGATTTCGGCAGAAGAGGAGAAGATTCGACAAAAAGAGCGTGAGCATTATATTCAGACTCATCTTAATGATTTGTGGCGAACCTTGCCCGATACACATAAGCAAATTGATGAGCCAAAACGTGTAAGGTTTCCAGAAGAGCCACAGGAAAACATTTTATATTTTGTTGAGAAGAGTGCACCTCACCTTGAGTCTTGGCAACGCGAGATTGTGAGGATAGTGCGTAAAATGGCACAGTACTTTTACCCTCAACGGCAGACTCAGGTTATGAATGAAGGTTGGGCGACCTTTTGGCATTACACGATTCTTAATGAGATGTATGACGAAGGTTTAGTGACTGATGCCTTTATGTTGGAGTTTCTAACTTCACACACCAATGTGGTTGCACAGCCAGAGTTTGATAGCCCTTATTATTCAGGCATTAATCCTTATGCGCTTGGTTTTGCCATGATGACGGATATTCGACGTATCTGTGAAAACCCAACGGATGAGGATAGGCGCTGGTTCCCAGATATTGCTGGAGGGGATTGGTTAGAAACGCTGCACTACGCAATGAAAAACTATCGGGATGAAAGTTTCATTGAGCAGTATTTATCGCCTGAAGTGATTCGTAAATTCCGCTTTTTTGCACTGGAGGATAACGAATATAAATCGACGATTGATGTCACTGCAATCCATGATGATGAAGGGTATCGTCGTGTTAGGGAGGTTTTGTCACAGCAATATAATTTGAGTGCTAATGAGCCCGATATTCAGGTGCATCATGTTGATATTAGGGGAGATCGCTCGCTAACGTTGCGACACCATCAACATAATGGTCGTCCGCTTAATGATGAAACGACGGAAGTATTGAAGCATTTAAGGCGTTTATGGGGTTATGATGTGAGACTTGAGTCACTGAAAAATGGTCACAGATCATGGACGTTTGCCACGAATGACTAAAACTTTTGTTTATATAAAAACAGCTTTCAT
>CALKXC010000479.1 GCA_938004025.1 uncultured Leucothrix sp.
AATTCTGAACGCTTGCGTGAGCCACTGTTAATTCAGCTGTTAGGTAGCTTAGCTCTGATTATTATCGTCTTATCAATCTTGGTTTTAAGAAGTTAAGTCAATAATATTCAGCTAGACTCAAGCAATAACAGGTTAGTCTGGACTTGGGTTTGTATTAAAATACTGTTGGTTAAAGCCACACTTTAACTGGATTCATCTACTGAAATTCAGTATGGTGGCTTGCTGTATCTGAGCGCGATGTGTCCTTCGCTAGCTTACAGGGAATACTAAAAAAAATAATAGTCTAATTATCAGGTTGGATTTACATGAATATTAAACGCAGACATTTTGAGATGGCTAGCTTCACATCAGTCGTGGTTTTGTTAGGTGCATGTAGCAGCACTCCGGATGTCAAGTCAGGCGACTCCATCACTTCAACATCAATTGCTTCAGAGTCTTATGCAACTGTCCCTAGAACCAGTTCAACGGTGCAAAAACTTCAGCCAATTCCGAAACCAGTCGTTGTAGCTCGTGCTGCGCCAGCGACTAGAGTTCAGGCAAAACCAGCACCAAGAGTCGTTTCGACAAGAGCTGTAGTGAAGCCAAAAGCTAATTACGTACCGCCTAAACCAATTGTGGTGGCTGTTCATAACAAAGTGGCGCAACCGAAACAGAGTAATCGTCAAATAAGCCAAGTAAGGAAGCCACAAAGACAGCCTGTTGCGGTAGCCAGTTCAGGGCTGAGAAGACCCGCACTGCCTAGAGCGAGTGCGGCAGTCGTCGCTGGCGCTCCTGTTATTAGGCCGGCGACTGTGCCTCGCAGTAATACGAATGCGCAACAGCAGGCTCAAGCGAGAGCTCAGTGGGAAAAGCAACAGCAGGCGCTAGCCTATCGGGCGAAGTGGGACAGAGAGCAGAGAATTAAGGCTCAACAAGCTCAGCAGGCGCGACAGGCGCAGGTTCAATTA
The DNA here is from genome assembly GCA_938004025.1 of uncultured Leucothrix sp. Taxonomy (GTDB): domain Bacteria; phylum Pseudomonadota; class Gammaproteobacteria; order Thiotrichales; family Thiotrichaceae; genus Leucothrix. The sequence continues at coordinate 948 of CALKXC010000479.1, forward strand.
GCCAATGCTAGACAGCAGCAAGCACGTGTTCAACAAGCGAGTTACCAGCCGCGGGTCAATAATGCGGTATTGCAAAGACCTCAAATCAATTATTCTCAAAGTCGTTTAACGGGTGACTTTGCCGGTAACCCACGCGCTGAAGCATTTATCAGGATGATGGCTTCCAAGCACCGTTTTGATCCTGCTTATGTCGCAGGAGTATTGAGCAGAGCGAAGGCGACTTCATGGTTACGAAAGCAAGCATATAAAGATGCTAATCCAGTGAAGCGAACGAAGAAAAGTACAGGTCCTAGTTGGTCAAACTATCGCCGCCGCTTTATTACATCAAGGCATATAAATGCAGGTACTGCATTCTATAACCGTCATAAACGTTCTTTGCACCGAGCTGAGGCACAGTATGGTGTTCCTGCGGAATACATCCTCGGTATCATGGGCGTTGAAACTATTTTTGGTGGAAACGTGGGAACCGATAGAGCAATTGATGCCTTAGCGACGATGGGCTTTATGAATTCGCGTCGCGGCAACTACTTCACTAGTGAATTAGAAAGCTTCTTTGTGATGACTCGCAGCGCTCGATTAGATCCTTTGGTGCCTAAAGCTTCTTGGGCCGGCGCGTTAGGTTTGCCACAGTTCATGCCAAGTAATATCAAAAAGTATGGTGTCGATTTTGACGGTGATGGTGCGGTTAACCTCTGGACTCCAGATGACGCCATTGGCAGTATTGCAAATTACCTCCGAGGTCACGGTTGGAAGCCTGGGGAAATAGCGGCAATTCCTGCAGTTAAAATTGGGGGTACTGGGTATTCAAGGTTGAAGAACGGCTTTAAGTACAAGCACTCACTGTCGAAGTTAGCACGAAATGGTCTGAAACCTGCTTATCCTGGTGTTTCTGGCATGGTGAATATGGTCAAACTAAGAGTGCGCGGCGGTAATGAGTACTGGGTGGGTGGAAATAACTTCTACGTTATTACTCGTTACAACCATAGCAGCCACTACGCAATGGCCGTGCATCAGTTAGCTCAAGAAATTCGCAAAAAGGTAAACCCTGGTAATAGGTCCATGCCAAGAGTTATTAATGCTTCAGCAGATAAAAATCTGTTACTGGAAGCCGCGAATCGACTGTTGTAGCAAATACCGTCAATAATTGTAACGTAATACAAGAAACCTCAGGCCTATGCTTGAGGTTTTTTGTTTAAAGGATTACATTCTTGCCAAACTTTTCTTGCGATGGACGGACACTTGATTTCTTTAGCTAATATTACGATGCAGTTTGGGGCTAAGCCTCTTTTTGAAAATATCTCCACTAAATTCGGTGACGGGAATCGCTACGGATTAATCGGTGCCAATGGTAGTGGTAAATCGACGCTGATGAAAATTCTCGGGGGAGATTTAGAACCCACCGCAGGAAATGTTGCTAAAGAGCCTAATGAGCGTCTGGGTAAACTTCGTCAGGATCAATTTGCGTATGAAGAATTCAGCGTAATCGACACCGTCATCATGGGTCATGAGGAGCTTTGGAAAGTGAAAGCTGAGCGTGATCGTATTTATTCTTTGGCAGAAATGTCTGAAGAAGATGGAATTAAGGTTGCCGATCTTGAAAGCGAATTTGGTGAAATGGATGGCTATACTGCTGAGTCTCGAGCAGGCGAATTATTACTGGGCCTAGATATTCCTGTAGAGCAGCATTTTGGACCGATGAGTGCGGTAGCGCCCGGTTGGAAGCTGCGGGTGTTGTTGGCGCAAGCGTTGTTTTCAGATCCAGATATATTGCTGTTAGATGAGCCAACCAACAACTT
>CALKXC010000480.1 GCA_938004025.1 uncultured Leucothrix sp.
GCACTCTCGAGTCGGTCCAGTTGCGCTTCAATACCAACCAGACGTTGTTCGATAGATTCCTTTTGATTGACCCAACGATTTAACAGCGTACTAATCTGAACTTGGGTGTCAGGCTCGTAATCGATGGTTGGTAACTCAGACAACTTTTGAATAGCCGAGTTAGCTGCCTGAAGTCTTCGCTTATTTAATTCGATTGTTGCCCGAAGATTGGTCATCTGACGGGGTTTTTCTGTCAGTGACTGGAGACTGTCTAGAACCGGCTCTAGAACCAGCATGAGTTCTGTTTGCCAATCGAACGGCACATTTTCCTCAGCCTTGAACAGCGAGTCGTCTATGTCGCCTACGGTCAGTATTTCAAACGTATTGCCAAGCGATCGAATATCAGAATTCAATTCCTCAAGTTCGCGCCTGTCCTCAGGCGATGGGTCTGTACTCGCGGAAAGCGCCTTTTGCAGTTTCTCGCGTATGACGCGCTTCTTGTCTAGCGCATCGACTAGTTTATCTAAACGAATTACATCCTCTGCCGCATCGTCGACTGATTGACCTGTGGCTTGCTCTTGAGCAACTGCAGGTGCACTGATACCACCCACTACTAGCAGAGCAAACGCTATAAATGCAGACTTTAAAGACAGTCTTTTCGACATAAGTAATAGTTGTCCGATCACAAATAAAAATAAACAAGCAGTCGATCTATGAGAGATGTATCTACAGAGGATCGATAGTGTAGACACTAATTAATTTATACACGATTCAGCCCGCCGTCTTACCAAATGGCAGCACCTCTCAACGAGGTAATGCTGAACACAGAACGATTAACGATCTGCAGAGAAATTCCTTATACGCTATTTGCCAGACCGTTATCAAAATCGACAATAAACGCCTGCGACAGCATCATTGTCGATGTATATTTCGTAGTCCGCATCTGGATTAAATGACGAAGTAATTGCTCAGCCGCAAATAACTGTTGTGGCTGAGTGTTCGCTACTTGCTAAAACCTAATCAGCGTATGGATAAGCATGACCACTGAAAGCGCTCAGGACTCTCCCTCAACATTAACGAAGGACAACTCCAACAGTGCCGATGACACCCTCATTGAGTGGATAAAAGCTAGCGCATCTGGTGATGAAGGTGCATTCAAAAAACTCTACGATGCCACCTCACCGCAGCTGTTCGCGATGCTAAGACGCTTACTCATATCAGACGAGCTGGCCGAAGAAGCTCTTCAGGAATCTTTCGTCAAGATTTGGAATAACGCATCTGAATACCAGCCTCAGAAAGGCAAAGCACGCACTTGGCTTACCAGCATTACTCGAAACCATGGCATTGACACGTTGCGCAAACGCAACATAAGAGAACGCAAAGAACTCCAGGTGGCTCCCCAAGACGTGGGAGAGCTTCCAAACAGCTCCATCCCCTTTGCGCTTGGTCACGAGAATTCAGAGCGATTGCTACTCTGCCTTGACCTGCTTTCTGAGTCTGCCCGCTGCTGCGTTGTACGTTCCTATTGCGAAGGATTTTCTCATGAGGAACTAAGCGACCAATTACAACGCCCTATAGGCACGATAAAAAGCTGGATACGTCGGAGCCTACTATCTCTAAAGGAGTGTCTCAATGGATACGCCTGATGAGCAATGGTGGGATGCCCAAGCTGGAGAATATGTTTTAGGAACACTGCGCGGCGCAGAGCGAGACGTGTTCGAGAAAATACTCAAGGTGGATCAGGAAGCTTTCAATCGCGTTTTGTTCTGGCAACAGGCTTTAAGCCCTATGAGTGAAAATATTGCTGAGATAGAACCTCCTCATTATGTTTTCCCAAAAATTACGGCCCAAATTCAAGCTCAGCAAGCTCAAGCCAAGGCGTCCGCACAAGCGGCACTAGATGACACAACAAACAACAGTGCCACTGGCGGTTCTACTACCCCTCTAACAAACACCGTGGTCAAAACAAGCCCACGCCGTCGTCGATCATCCCGTTCAAACCGACTCTGGAAAGGTATAACCACACTGGCGACAGCTGCAACCATTGCTATGGCAGCTCTATTAGTTAATACACTGAATCAACCAACAAGTTCGGCAACAACCACTGCTGATTCGATTTCCATTGTTCTCAATGAGCAAAAGGAATCCCTATGGGTGCTCAGTGCCAACTCAGACACGCGTGAGTTGCATATTACAGCTCTCAATCCACCCGCTCTTGAGGCCAACCAAAGCCATCAACTCTGGATGGTAAAGCCTGATGACGCAGGTGTCAGCTCAGTAGGTTTGTTGCCCACAACCGCAGGCACAACAACCACACTAAAACTACCGATGAGCACGAATGAGGCTCAGCTTTTTGCTGTCAGCCTTGAGGTCTTAGCAGGGTCCGCGCTCTCAGTTCCAACAGGACCAGTGCTTTACACAGGCTCAATTATTTCTGTGCAAAATCCGTAACGATAACAAGGCAATTAGACATCCCTACATTGGCTTGCAGGCTATGACAACTATTGAATGCGCTTGGCCCTTATTACTTAACGCCCCTATGTATAAGGGCGCAATAACAACGATCGTCCCGACATAGACGCAGGGCAATCAAGCCCCATCAGCTCGAGAATAGTCGGTGCAATAGCAGGAAGCCCATTGCCGTTTCCTAGCTCCCACGTTGTTGAATCATGAATAGTACAAGCCACCGGAAAAGTGGTGTGCTGTGTATGCGGGCTACCCGTGACAGGATCTACCAGCATGTCGGCATTGCCATGATCAGCGGTTAGCACGATGGAATAACCATTATCCACAGCTGCCTGCCACATAAGACCCACCATTTCATCGACAGTTTCTACCGACTTTATGACAGCTTCTGGAATGCCGGTATGACCCACCATGTCACCGTTGGCAAGGTTTACAACAATTAAACCTGCAGAGGCTTCTTG
>CALKXC010000481.1 GCA_938004025.1 uncultured Leucothrix sp.
CGCTGGATGACGCCTATTCTTACCTTTACCGGTGAAGAAATCTGGAAAGAAATTCCAAAAGCTGATGCAGATAAGAAACTTGCTTACGCCCAGTTCACGCAGTGGTCTGAGGAATTATTTACGCTAGATGATTCTGATCAGTTTACTAATGAAGAATGGTCAATAGTATTCACGGTGAGAGATGCAGTAAGCAAGCAGTTGGAGTTACTGCGCGGCGATAAGAAAATTGGCTCCTCGCTGGACGCGTCTATCCGTATTTATTGTTCTGGAGACACTTACAAAATCCTTAACAAACTTGAATCCGAACTTCGTTTTGTGATGATCACTTCTGGTGCTGAGGTAGTAGATACTACTACCGCACCTGAAGGTGCTATAGCAATCGGTGATTTAGAAAATTCATGGATTATTGCTGAAGCTTCGAGCGATGAGAAATGTGTACGATGCTGGCATCATCAGCCAGATATCGGGAGTCATCCAGAGCACCCTGAGCTATGTGGGCGCTGTGTTGAAAATGTTGTAGGCGCCGGAGAGGCACGAAAATATGCTTAAATGGGTATGGGTCTCGATTGTTGTTGTATTGCTGGACCAGCTAAGCAAATGGGTGGCCGTCGCCAACCTTGAAGAAAGAGTACCTGAGGCCGTCATGCCTCATCTTAACTTCACACTCGCCTATAATTACGGCGCTGCGTTTAGCTTCTTAGGTGACCAAGATGGTTGGCAGCGTTGGTTCTTTGTAACACTCTCTTTTGCTGTGAGTGGTTACATCGTATACTGGTTGAAAAAGCTGGATCGAACTGAGCTCTGGACAGCTATATCACTGTCATTAGTGTTAGGTGGAGCAGTAGGCAATGGAATAGATAGGCTAATCAGTGGAAGAGTTACTGATTTTCTAGATTTCTACGTGAATTTCGATTTATTTTTCCTAAACAATGGCCACTTTGCTATATTTAACATTGCAGATGTTGCGATCACCATGGGGGCAATTCTGCTAGTCGTTATTAGCTTAGTAACACCAGCGGAACAAGATGCCTAATTAAGCTGACGGTGTGGCTTTGCCAATTTTGGTCGCATCTATTGTTGAGAATGAATAAGTACAATCATTTTCAACTAACGCTAACTGCGAAGGGGTACGAGGGAACTTTCGACAATTAGGGGGGCGATATTTATATATCGAACAGCGGAACAATCCCTCATCATCTGTTGTCAGAAATGTACATTTTACGGGCAGCTTACAACAAGCCCCACAACCGTTACATGATCCTGTACGATTGCTCTGAACGGGTAAGATAGATGTTATCGTACGTATTAACTTAGAAGACATATAAAGCACTTTCGTTTAAAGACAGTAATCAGACCACTTAAGCCTGTGTAAATTAACGACGAAGTATAGTCTGCTAAAAGGGTCTAGTCACTATAACTAACGCAAAGTTAGAAATTTCCGAACTCGGGAGAAGATATGATTTTTTTGAACAAACCCGAAATTACTGATAACGAAGTTACTGATTACTCAGTTTATAAAAAGCGCCGACAGTTTATGAAAACGGCAGCAGGGCTAGGGATAGTTGCCACAACCGGTGCTGTCATCAAGCCTTTGTTTAGCCAATCAAACTCTTCGAGCTTCTCCACTGATGAAGAAAAAACAGACTATAAAGATATTACACGTTACTGTAATTACTACGAATTCGGAACGGCTAAAACAGACCCTGCCAAACATGCACATACACTGGTTACATCACCGTGGACCCTTGATATAGAGGGTGAATGCGATAAACCAGGAACTTATGATCTTGAAGACTTATTAAAACCTGTTTCAATTGAGGAGCGAATTTATCGGTTCCGCTGTGTTGAAGGCTGGTCTATGGTCATTCCTTGGATGGGCTTTCCCTTGGCAGAGTTGATTAAGCGAATGCAACCCAACGCAAATGCCAGGTATGTTAAATTTCAAACCTTATATGACCCTGATATGATGCCTGGACAAAGAGATAATGTTCTTGAGTGGCCTTATGTAGAAGGTTTGAGGATGGATGAAGCCATGCACCCATTAACAATGATAGCAACAGGCATTTACGGCAAAGATCTCCTTAACCAAAATGGGGCACCATTAAGACTGGTTGTTCCATGGAAATACGGTTTTAAAAGTATTAAGAGCATTGCCAGCATTAGTTTTACCGAAACGCAACCTTATAATTCATGGCAGCAATCTAGCCCGACGGAATACGGCTTTTATTCTAATGTTAACCCTGATGTTCCTCACCCACGCTGGAGCCAAAGTAAAGAAAGGCGCATTGGCGAGTTTTTGAAACGAAAGACTCAACCTTTTAATGGATATGCCTCTGAAGTTGCCTCACTTTACAAAGGCATGGATTTGAAACGCTATTTTTAAGGGCTGTTGTGCAGATTCAAGCTAAGTTCTTTAACAACATAGTTAAACCAGTATCTTTTGTAATCTTATTGTTCCCGCTGCTGTTTCTAATTTCCGGATTATTCTTTGATTTGTTAGGTGCAAACCCAATTGAAACCATTATTCGGGATCTTGGTGAATGGGCACTCAGGATAATATTGCTAACATTATCGTTGTCACCTCTTAGTCGCGCATTAAAATGGCCTCAGCTTATCCAACTTCGTCGAATGCTAGGTCTGTTTGTCTTTTTCTATGCCTCCCTTCATTTGTTTTGTTATTTAGGGTTTGAACAAAGTTTTAATATCCGATCAGTCATTGAAGATATATGGGAACGGCCTTTTATCACCGCAGGCTTTGCAGGTTTCCTTACCCTTTTGCCACTAGCAATCACCTCAACGCGCTCTAAAATGCGACAAATGGGTGCAAGCTGGAAGGCATTACACCGGCTCGTTTATCTTGCAGTCATACTATGCGTGGTACACTTCTGGTGGTTAGTAAAGGCAGATGCGAGTACACCTATGGTATACACCGCCTTTACGGTAATTCTGTTACTTGAGAGGGTTTGGTGGTCTAAACTAAAAAACAAACTTAAGCAGTAGATTTACCGTTTTTACCGACATAAAAAATAATAATAACTAAAAATCGGCAGCAACTAATGAATAACAAATCCCTAATTAGCTTGTCACTTCTTGTATTTTTTGGCGTGTCAGCCTGTAGTTCAACAAGTCAGAAGCCCAATCAAACCGCAAAAAAGAGCACAAATCCTCAGAAGGTGACAACTTCAGCGTCAATCAGACCGGCTCCAGCAGTTAAAACTAACACTACTAACCAGTGGCACGCAAAGCAAAGGCAAATCGCTGCGCAAAAAGAACAGGTGCGCTTAGCTTACAACCAAGCTTGGCAACAACAGCAAATCCAAGAAAAAGCTCAGGCTCAAGCTAGAGCGCGTAATCTTCGTAAGCAACAAGCAAACTTGCGGCAAAACCGACTTGCTCAGCAGTATGCCGCACAGCAGATGCAAAGACAGGCTCAACAGCGGGCCGCACAGCAGCAAAAGCAAAACGCTCAATACCTAGCGATGCTGCAACAGAGAAACAATGCCACTCCAAGACCCCAGCCTAAGGGCAACATTGCTAGCTTAACCGCTAGTGAGATTCGAACGATTGGAGATAAAATATTCCGTAATGAAAGTGGCGGTGACATCGACAAATTAGTCCACTGGAACGTAGGTGAAAACTTTGCTTCAATGGGTATTGGACACTTTACATGGTATCCATCTGGAAGGAGAAACCGCTATGGGAATACCTTCCCCGGCCTGCTTGACCATCTGCAAGCAAATGGTGTGCAGCTGCCAGTTTGGGTACAAAAAGCAAGGTACAACGGCGCGCCTTGGAGAACGAGAAACGAGCTTAAGTATGCAAAAAACTCTCAGCAGGTAAAAGAGTTTCAGAACCTTCTCTACAATACTCGCTACCTTCAAGCTAGCTATATTTTTGAAAGAGCCAAGCGAGCGATGCCTCGTTTAGTCAAAGCAACTCCGCCTCACCTTAGAGCTCATGTCGCGCAAAACCTTAACGCAGTCGCTAACACGCGAGGTGGTTGGTACGCTCTCATCGACTATGTAAACTTTAAAGGTGAAGGTCTAAACAGACGTGGTGGCTATAAAGGGCAAAACTGGGGCCTATTGCAAGTACTAGAAAATATGCGTCCAAGCCAGCCTGGGCAAATGGCACTAAACAATTTTGCTGACTCTGCCATACAGGTACTCGCCCGACGTGTTAGAAACTCAAATCCAAGTCGTGGTGAATCTCGCTGGATGAGAGGCTGGACCATTCGTTGTAATACGTACCGTCAACCATTCGTCATTTAAGATCTGTTTGAACGCCTGAGTCTACATCTTGAAGATTCAGGCGTTTTACAACTGCGTTAAAATGCAGAATTAAATCTGGGTAGTCATTTAACGCCGTTTTCTCAAGCCATGAGATGTCTATTTCTTCAGTGTTTGTCTGACTTGTAGGCCCCACTCCCAAATAAGCAATCGCCTTAACTAAAAATTCCAAATCACCAGCAAAAGTAACTTTTGAACTGGCCTTAAATGCTTTTTCCCATTCTTTTTCACCCAGATAATAGAAAAATATCGGAACAAAGTAGTAACTAGGTGGCCTCGAATTATACTTTGATAGCCTGAGCAGAATTTGAAAACCAACCTCTTTCTTACCCACAAAAAACATTAAAGCGCCATAGATAAACTCCCACATGGTGTTATATGGATTGAGCTTTCTTGCATTATTTAAATAGACTTCAGCTTCGCAATAACGATTTAAAGCGAAGTTATAGAATCCAATTAACACCAAGATACCCGGGTCATGCGGAACGTATTTTTCTATGATTAGGCAGTGCTTAAGCCTATCCTCTAAACTTGAGCTCATTAAATTATAATTCAGAAAGTAATCAAAGAAGCCAATGGCCAGGTAACTTCCCTGAGCATTGTAATCATCAGGGTATTTTTTTAACCTTTGATCTAAAAACTCCATGAATTTTTTACA